>JANOLT010000180.1:0-3232 GCA_031419915.1 Holophagaceae bacterium | reverse complement strand
CTGCAACCTGGCTGAAGCTGCGGGATTGAAGGGCGCGGAACTGATGGCCGCCGTGGGCCTTGGACCGCGCCAAGACTGGCTACTGGAGGGATGCCAGCGGGTTTACGCCAAGCTTAAAACCGATGGTGCGCGACGCCTGCTGGCCCGGATCGGCGAAGCCGACCGCGATATCAAAGGCCAGGCCATCGGCCCAGTGAGCACATTGACTGATCTCACCCTGAGCCTTTGCCGGGCTTGGGGCGGGCGCTGACGCTCATTTCGCCGAAGAAACGGAACTTTCATCACGCCTTCTTCTTCTGAGTCGTCCTGCGGCCGACATAAGGCGCTGTAACTTCTTCGACTTTGCGCGGAGCATCACCCATCGCGTCGGCCTGCGGCCGACATAAGGCGCCGTAACGTCTTGGCCAGAAAAGCGCTGACCAAGGCGTAACGGCCCCTAAGCTTGAGTTGAGCTGAGCCAAGGCAGACAATGGAGAGCTGATCTTTAGGGGTCGTGCCAAAATAACCTGTGCAGTTCAGGTTATTTTGCTACGACCCCTTATGTCGGTCCGCAATCGAAATGACTAGGCTATTTTGTCGCAACGACTTCTGGAGCTCCCATGGCTGAGTGCGCGATTCCCATTCTTACAACGATGGATGTCGTCGAACAAAAATCAGTGCTGCCCGAGAGCTACCGCGCGGACATGGCGAATCTGCGTGGCCTGGACATCACGGCGGCGGTGTTGGAGCTGATCCGTCGTACCAGCTCACGGCTTCCCCAGGATGTTATTGATGCCCTTGTCAAGGGCCGGGATGCTGAGGAGGAGGGATCTCGGGCTTTCAACACGCTCAACGACATGGTGAGGAACATCCTGTTAGCCGATGGCCACGTGACGCCGCTCTGCCAGGACACGGGCACGGACATTTTCTGGGTGCGCCATCCCTACGGGCTGAGCCAACGAAGGGTCAAGCAACAAATCAGGGAAGCCACTGTCGAGGCCACAAAGCGCTCGTGGTTGCGGCCCAATTGCGTGGAATCCCTTTCGGGCAAGAACAGTGGCAACAATCTGGATCCCTTCCTGGAAGGCCATCCTGTCGTGCATTTCGAGGAGTGGGAAAAGCCCGAGATCGAAGTGGCCATCATGCTCAAAGGTGGCGGCTGTGAGAATGTGGGCGCCCAGTACCGACTTCCGGATGTGACCATCGGCGCGGGCCGTGATATCGGTGGTGTGCGCAAGGCCATCATTGATGCCGTTGTGAAGGCTCAAGGGCAGGGATGTTCCCCCGGCATTCTCGGCGTGGCCATCGGTGGCGATCGCGCCACGGGCTATGAAAAATCCAAAGAAATCATTCTTCGAAAGCTCGGTACACCGAATCCCGATCCCAAGATGGATCAGTTCGAAAAAGACATCACCCACGATTTGAATACGCTCGGTATCGGCCCCATGGGCTACGGCGGCACTACCACCGTGCTGGGCGTCTTCGCCGAGGAGATGTTCCGGCATCCCGCCAGCTTCTTCGTGAGCATCAGCTACATGTGCTGGTCGTCACGGCGGAGGGTGATGACGATTGGGGAAAGTGGAGAAGTCTCTTTCGATTGAAATGAGAGTGCAGGGTTACGGAGTGATTTATGGCCGAGCTATTGAAAGAAGCCGCAGAAAGGGTACGTGCCCTTTGCCCCACGGTTGACTTGCGACTCTACGGGAGCCGGGCACGAGGAGATGCGGCGCCTGATTCGGATTGGGATCTGCTGGTGCTCGTGCCAGATCTCGCGCTGAAATCATCCATCCGGGATGTCCTTTATGATCTCGAGTTGGCCTATGGTGAGGTTCTGAGCCCCTTGGTGCTCGACCAAGCCCAGTGGGAAAACCTAGAAGGGCACCTCTTGAGAAGTGAAATTCTCCGGGATGGAGTGGCGCTGTGATCCGTCGCGAGTTGGTGTTGCATCGGTTGGAACGGGCGAAGGAATCCCTGGTGGAGGCTGGCCTGATGTTAGAGGGCCGCCACTTCAACACGGCGGTGAGTCGCGCGTACTATTCCGCTTTCTATGCAGTAACAGCTTTGCTTGAAACCGAGGGTCTGGCTTCTGCGAAGCATAGTGGTGTGAGAGCCTTGCTCAATCAACATTTCATCAAGACTGGCAAGCTTCCCAAAGAACTCGGTCGTGCCTACGCCGATCTTTTCGAAGATCGCCAGGAAGGCGATTACGCGGACATGATCCGGTTCGACCGAGACACTGCGCTCACACGCAGCGAGCAGGCCAAAGAGACACTGATTCAAATCGAAGCCATAGTCAATGCCTGGCTGGAGGCCCACCCATGATCCGTCTCACCACACCCATCTCTGAAGAACAGGCCCGCGAATTGAAAGTGGGCGACGAGGTGCTGCTCAACGGCAAGCTCGTGCTGTCGCGCGATATCGGCCACAAATACATGAAAGAGCAAAAGCCAGAGTGGCTGAAGCCCCTTCTCAAGGACATGGTGATCTACCATTGCGGGCCGGTGGTGAAGAAGAACGAGGACGGCTCCTGGTCTTTTGTGGCGGCGGGGCCGACGACAAGCATCCGCGAAGAACCCTACGAAGCCGATGTCATGGATACCTACAAGGTGCGCGGTGTCATCGGCAAGGGCGGCATGGGCAAGAAGACCAGCGATGGCCTGGTGAAGACTGGCGCGGTCTACTTCCACGCCACCGGCGGCGCGGGCTCGCTATTGGCCGAGCGGGTGAAGCGCGTGGTGGATGTTCACATGCTTGAAGAGTTCGGCAGCCCCGAAGCTTTCTGGGTCATCGAAGTAGAGGACTTCCCTGTTGTTGTCACCATGGATAGCCACGGCGGCTCCCTGCACGAGATCGTGCTGGCGCAAAGCCAGGAGCGGGCCAAGGCGCTTACGGCGAAGTGAGCATCACATTCTCTGAACTTCGGCTGGATTTAGCTTCGGCGTTGGCTCATTTCATGGAGCCTGAGGAGGCCTCTGCCGAGAGTCTGCGCTGGTTCGAGGATGGCCTGGATTGGAACCGCGCGAAGCTCGTTTCAAGGGGCGAGGAGACTGTTACCGCTGAGGCGCGGCATCAGGTGGGCCAATGGCTGCGCCGCCGCCGGGAAGGCGAGCCATGGGCCTACATCATCGGCTTCGAGAGGTTCCGTGGGCATCGCTTTGAAGTCACAAAGGACACGCTCATCCCGCGGCCTGAGACGGAGTTGGTATTGGAGGCGGCGCTGGACACCGGCCATCGCCTGAGCTTACGAAAGGCC
>JANOLT010000179.1:0-1783 GCA_031419915.1 Holophagaceae bacterium | reverse complement strand
GATTGCTTTCGCGGATTTCACGGAAAACACTTATGTGCTTCAAGAAAAGGTCTATCAGAGCGGGATCCAGGTGGGTGCCTCGGCGCTCGGCCATGAAGGTGAGGACCTGGTCTTCAGGCCACGCCTCTTTGTAGCAACGCTTCTGGCTCAGGGCATCGTAGACATCCACCAGCGCGGTGATGCGGGCTTCTAGTGAAATCTGGGTGGAGTGAAGGCCCTTGGGATAGCCGGTGCCATCCCATTTCTCGTGGTGACACACCGCGATCGTGGCCCCCATGTGGATGAAGGGCACTGAAGAACCCTGAAGGATCTTGGCCCCGATCACGGTGTGTTGTTTCATGAGGACCCATTCCTGTTCATCGAGGGCCCCGGGCTTTTGAAGAATGCGATCCGGCACGCCGATTTTGCCGATGTCATGCATGGGGGCCGCGGCGTGGATGCAGTCCACGGATTCCTCATTCCAATCCAGGAGTCTGGCCATTTCGGCCGCATAAAGGCCGATGCGCCGGATGTGGGTGCCGGTTTCGGTGTCCCGCTGCTCTGAGGCCGCCAACAACCGGAATGAAATCTCGTCCCTGGACCCCCTGATTTCAACCGTCTGCTCTCGTACTTTCTGGGCCAGCACCCTTTCCCGGTCCCGGTAGTCCAACTCCAGCATCCGGCGGCGCAGGGCGCTATTCACCTGGATCAGGATTTCACGTGCTTTGAAGGGTTTCAAAACGTATCCGTAGGCGCCTTTTTCGAGGCACTCCATCGCCAGGTCCGTGTCGTCGGCGGAACTCACCATCACGATGGCCACTTCGGGAATTCGCTCCGCCAGCGCGGCAACAAGATCCAAGCCGCTGCGGCCTGGCATATGCAAGTCGCACAACACCAGATCCACCGCTTTGCTATTCAACTGCTCCATGGCCTGATCGAAATTCTCGGCCTGAAGGCATTGGAACCCCTTGTTTTCCAGGATGCGCGAGACGGCCAATCGAACGAGCGGTTGGTCATCAACCGAAAGAATGGTGGTTCGCCCTGGTACCACCTGGATATCCAACATAGGCGCCTCATAAACTTCGGATGATTGCATTCAAAACATTAGGGGCAGGGCGTGACTTTTGAAAGGAAAATATCGATGGCCCCCTGGGCATCCGATACCGCCTCAGCCAGCCTGGACCAGGCTTCCATCGAAACCTCCCGGGGCGGCAGGCCCCCCGTTTTAGCTTTCATTTCCAAATCACGGGCCAAGGCAAAGACGAGCTGAGCCCCCATCAGGCCCGAGGCGCCTTTAAGGGCATGCGCGGCTTCCATGATCTGGGATGCGCTCCCGGCCTCTATACCTTCTTGTATCGCTTTCAACCGCCGAGGCGTTTCGGTCTTGAACAACGCGGTCATCTCTCGCAACAGCGACGACTTTCCCTCGTCGAGATCGACGAGTTGTTGCAGTTGTGCCTCATCCAGCAAAGGAAGATTCATGAAGGGATTCTCGCAGTTTTCGCCCAGCGCGATAGGCTTTCCTAATCATGACTCCAGCCGAAACCGCCCTTTCCCTGCTCTTCAAGAAACTCCATCCGCATTTGGAGGATGCCGCCCATGCCTTGGCGATGGGAGCCAAAGCCAATGAGCTACAGCGGCTGCACCTCAAGCTGGTGCTGGCTCGGCACCAGGTGGTGGACATCCTGGAACCCATGTCTGAAACAATCGAGGACGAAGCCCTGGCTGATGTTTTGGATACGTTAGCGGCCAATCTCATGCCGGTGGGCGAAAACTATCAGCAGAGCTTGATCCTCACCCAGCT
>JANOLT010000178.1:0-4451 GCA_031419915.1 Holophagaceae bacterium | reverse complement strand
AAGCGACCCCTGCCGCGTGCGAGCCCGGAGACCGATTCAGGACTAAGACCACCGCCGAGGGAGCGGAGGGTTCACGCCTCTCCGGCGAAGCCCTCTCATGCCCTTTGCGTTTCATGCGTGGAGGCGTGAATGAATGCAACTCGATTTTTTTTCATCTTGGTTCTTGGAGCCAACCTTTCGGCGGAGACGACCGACCCCGCCGACCGCCCCAAACCCAAGGCCGATGCCGCAGCGACGGTCACGGTCACCGCGGAATCCGCCCCTGTGGATCTGGCGAAAACGCCCAATCCAGTGAAGGTGCTGGATGGAGACGCCATCCGGCGCAGCGGCGCGCGGACGCTTGGGGATCTGCTGGCCCAGGTCTTTCCCGGCCAGATCCAGGCCTATGGAGGCCCTGGCACAGTCGCTAGCCTTTACCTGGGCGGCACGCGAGCGCGGGATGTCGTCGTGTTGCTGGACGGCATCCGCATCACCGACGCCGCTGGATTGAGTCCCGATTTCGGAACCTTCGGGCTCGAAGGCATCGAGCGCGTGGAAATTCTGTCGGGGCCTGCCTCTACGCGCTATGGGAGCGACACCCACGGTGGCGTGGTGGCGCTCTATTCCGCAGGCCCGTCCAAGCAGGGCCTGAGTGGCGAAGCTCTATTGGGCTTCGGCAATCGTGGTGTGAAGCAAGGACAATTGAGCCCTGCTTTCGGGTGGGGCAGCGGTTGGGCCAGGCTGGATCTGCGCGGTGCGCGTGAGGATCAGAGCACCGAAACCGCGAACCCCTTCCGCAGCACTGGGGCAGCGTTGAACCTCGGCCAGCAGGTTGGTTCGGATGGTGTGGCGACATTCACCTACCGCAATCGTTTTCAAGGGACGCCGATCCCTTACGATGGCGGCTATCCGCCGCCGAACTATGAATTCTCAAGGGTCTACAGCCCTACCCGAGAATCCACCTTGCGCAGTGAGCAGCTCATCGGAAGCTATCGGCAGAGTTTCGGCGATGCGGTTTTGGCTGAATTCAGTGTGGGACAGAGCCTGCAAGACCGCGTGGAACCTGGTTTCAGTAGTTCTCCGGACCGCTATCACAGCCGACGGAACCAGGGAGTCGCGACGCTGGCCTGGACGTCGTCAACCGGATTTCGGTTCAGTGGGATGCTGGACGCCAATGACGAGACCTCCACCACTCCCGGCGGCGATCGCGCCGAAGGAAGGCACTTCGCCCTGGGCCTTGAAGGTGCTTTTCCCCTTGGGAAATCCTTCCGGATCGTGGCGAGCTTGCGAAATCAGGCGGATCGCATCGCCTATCGCTTTGACGATGGCAGCACGGTGCCCGAGCGGTCCACCAGCGCCACCGTGGGCAAGCTGGGAATCAACTGGTCGGTGACCCCGAATGCCAGGGTGTATGCGTCCTACGGCACCAGTTACAACACGCCGGATCTGTTCTCGCTCACCCATAATTTGAGCAACGGGTTTGGCGACTTACAGAATGAGAAGAGCAAAACGCTTCAAGCGGGCGGCGCGGTTGAACATGGGCCTTGGTCCGCGAAACTGGAAGCTTCCCGCACCAGTTACGATGCGGTGGTCTTTTTCATTCCTCTTCCTGGTTACCAATATCGCTATGGCAACGGCACAAACCTGCGTGTTCAGGGTGTCGAGGGCTCCGTAGTGTTCAAGCGGAGCGATTGGATGATCCAAGCCTTCGCCCGCAGTCAGGAAGCGCGCAATCAGAGTCAGCCAGAAGAAAATCAACTCACGACCGGCGGCGCCATCGGACGCCCATTCTTCACCGGCGGACTACGAGGTTCGTTGACTTTCGGCGATTGGGATCTTTTCGCAAGGTGGTCGTGGGTGGGGTCGAGCTACCAGTACTTCGACGATCTGAGCGGTGTGAGCGGAGCCCGGACGCATTTCAATGATCTGGGTTTCGGCGTCACCCATAAATTGGCGAGAAATCTCAGTCTTGAAGCCCGTGGAGAGCATCTGCTGCAGCCACGATGGACAAAGGAGGACTGGCTGACCGGGAAGCGCTTTCGCGAAAATGATGCCTACCTCGTCCCCACATTCCCCGCGCCGGGCCCCACGCTGACCCTGGCCCTGCGCTACCGTTACTGAAATGTTTCCGCTTCGATATTTGTTTTTTCTGATTCTGGGCGCCGCGCTTTTCGCGGCGCCCCCGAAGCGCGTTGTGAGCCAAACCGTGGGCACCGACGAGCTGCTCCTGGCCTTGGCCGACCCTTCGCAAATCGCGGCGCTGAGCCATCTGGCGAAGGACCCGGCCTTCAGCCCCGTGGCAAAGGAAGCCGCGAACTATCCTGTTCTCCGCACCAGCGATGCGGAAAGCATTCTCAAGTTCCATCCAGACCTGGTCCTCATCGCGAGCTATACCCGCGCCGAGACGAAAGCATTGTTGCAGCGGACTGGCGTGAAAATGATCATACTCGAAAAATTTGAAAGCCTGGAGGATCTCTATGCCAACGCACGCATCATCGGATCGGCGCTGGGTCATCCCGATCGCGCGGAGGCCGCGATCCTGGCCTGGCAGCGCCGCGTGGCCGGACTGGAAATAAAGCTCAAGGGCGTGCGCCCGGTGCGGGTCCTGCCGGCCAGCACATTTCCTTTCACCGCAGGAGCAGAGACGACTTTCCAGGATGTCTGCGAGCACGCAGGCGCCTTGAATGTCGCCGCCGAAGCGGGGCTGAAGGGACACCAGCCCACACCCACGGAAAAGCTGCTCACCTGGAACGCGGAGGTCCTGGTGGCCAGCGGTGAAGAGGGCAGCCGAGTCGTGGAACGACTTCGGGAATTGCCATCCTACAAATTTCTTCCCGCGATGAAAGCGGGTCGCGTGGTGCTGGTGTCTGGGCCGCGTATGGCATCCACGGCTCAAGCGCGGCTGGATGCCTATGAAGAACTTGCCCGCACCTTGCATCCAGAGCGTTTCAAATGAAGCGATCCTGGGCTCCCGCGTGGCTGCTGGTCATATTGCTGGTGCTGGCGTTCCTGGGATCACTGGCCTTCGGCGAAGTACGTCTGGCGCCATCCGAAGTCCTGAGTGCTTTGATGGGGCGGGGTGAAGGCTTGTCCCGCACCGTGGTTCTCGATTTCCGCCTACCTCGCGCCCTGGTGGGCATGGCCGTGGGCGCGGGGCTCGCGGCTTCGGGCGTGTTGATGCAGTCCTTCTTCCGCAACCCACTGGCCAGCCCCGGTCTCTTGGGCGTGAGCACTGGCGGGGCTTTGGGAGCCGTGACGGCGCTGGCCTTGGGGTGGGCATCCAACTCGATTTTCGCCCTTCCCGCCGCGTCCATCGCGGGGGCCTTTCTCGCCACCTTCGCGGTGATGGCGCTCGCCAAACGGGAAGCCAGCGCCGAGCATTTGCTACTGGCGGGCGTGGCGCTCAATGCGCTGTTCGGCGCCGCGACGAGTTTCATTCTGAATCTCACCGCGGGCCGTTTCGAGGTTTCGGGCCAGATCGTTTTTTGGATGCTGGGCGGTCTTGAAAACCGCACCTGGGCCCACGTCTGGATGGTCCTGCCGGGCACGGCGTTGGGTTGCCTGATGCTGCTTCCTTTTGGCCGCGCGCTGAATCTGCTATCCCTTGGTGAGCAGGGCGCCCAGAGCCTTGGCGTGAATGTGCGAAGGCTCCAATGGGAGATCATCGCGCTCTCGACGATACTCACGGCCCTGGCCACGGCGGTGGGTGGTGTCATCGGCTTCGTCGGCCTGGTGGTGCCGCACATCCTGCGTCTGGGGTTCGGCCCCGATCATCGTCGCCTGCTGCCATTCTCCATGATCGGTGGCGCGGCCTTCGTGCTGGCCTGCGATCTCATCACGCGATTCCTGCCCGGAGAACTGCGCCTGGGCGTGGTGACGGCGCTTCTCGGTGGACCCTTCTTCCTATGGATGCTGCGGAGACCCACATGATCCGCGCTGAAAACATCACGCTGGGAACGCGCCTTCTCGATGTGTCGTTGCACCTTCCAGCGGGAAGTCTCACCGCTGTCGTGGGTCCGAATGGCGCGGGAAAATCTACGCTGCTGCTCGTGCTCGCGGGCCTTCTCAGGGCCGAAGGCTCCATCGCGTGGATGGGCGAAGATTTGAACCACATCACATTCCCCGAACGCGGAAGGCGGCTGGCCTGGGTGGGCCAGGATCTCCAAGCGGATTTCGCGTTTTTGGTGCGCGACGTGGTGGCCCAAGGGCGCCACACCTTTGGGGACGACGGGGAATTCGTGGATGAGGCGATGAGGGCCTTGGACATCACCCATCTGGCGGATCGGCCCGTGACGCGACTTTCCGGAGGTGAGCGCCGCCGAACTTTCCTGGCGCGGGCCCTCGCGACGGATGCAAAGATCCAGCTCTGGGATGAACCCACCGCCAATCTTGATGTGCGCCATGGCCTGGATGTGCTGCAGCTCGCAACGAAGCTGCGTGATGAAGGCCGCGCGGTGCTCATTTCCCTGCAT
>JANOLT010000177.1:0-8334 GCA_031419915.1 Holophagaceae bacterium | reverse complement strand
GGATGCGACCACACCGCAACCTTCGACCGCGACGCCGCAAAACACTGCGGCATGCGGCTGATCGGCTAAGCACGGCACATGGCTCGGTGCCGCCGCCCGCCACGGCCTTGGAGGGGTCGAGAAGAGGCCGCTTCTGGGATCGGGCATCGGGCATCGGGCATCGGGCATCGTAGGCTGGCCCTTCCCGCTACGGCAAATGCGAACGCTAACGGTAAGCCTTGCTGTGATCGGATTCGATGGTCAGCAGCACAAGGATTTCTCCATCCACCAAGGCCTTGATGCGTGCCACTTGGGTTGCTCGCAGGCTATACAGCGGCAGGCCACTTGCAGGATCAACCTGGTCTTTGAGCTTCTCCAAGTGGATCCCCTCGTGATTGAGCAATTCTCCGAAGCTCAATTGCCCTGCGATCCGCACAGCCTTGGCGATTCCCTTCCGCACCGGTGATTCCTGGGCGAGGGATTCCTGGACGAACGAAGCTTCAAACCGGAGCTTCATTCCTGGTCCAGCTTGGAGACGAACGCCTTGCCCTCCGGGGTGTCAGCCTCGATGAAGTGCCCTTCGCGATGGCCCTTCAAGGCGGCTTCCGTCTTCTCCAAGGATTCAGGAGTCCAAGCCCAAAGCTGATGCCTGGGGATTGCTGCCATTGGAACCAGCTTGAAGGTTCCGTCTCCCGATTCTTCCAACGCCAGCAGTTCGCCGGGTTTGAAAGAGGGCGGGAGAGTGATCCTGCGCCGATGGTCGGGAGTGACGAAATTCATGGAAAGTCTCCATCCCAAGCATGGGGCAATACCCACCGCGTCGCAATACCCACCACTGTGGGTTACGGACCGGGCCAGAGATCCTCATGCTGCGCGCCAAAGAACTGGTCATCGCCGACGCAGATGCCGTATGGAAATCGTTGCGGCTGTTCAACCCGGATTTTGCGATTGCATGACCCCCGCTGGCTTCAGGCTTCGGGCTACAGGCTTCAGGTTCGCATCACCAACAGCACAATCCAATGAGATGCGATTCTTTGCCTGAAGCCTGCAGCCTGAGGCCTGAAGCCAATTTCATCCTGTCCAAATGCAAAATCCGGGCTGAAGGCAGGGGATTGAAGGGAGCCGAAATTCTTCCATCGTCTTGCGAGGCTTCCTGATAGTTTGGAGGGATTCCACCCACAGGAGTCCAGATGTCCTCCCACCTTTTAAGCCCCACAGCCTTGATGCTGGTGAGCCTCTCACTTTTCGCGCAGACCCCCGCTCCCGCACCGCAGGCACCCGGTGGACCCAATGGCCAAGGTGTTGGCCAACGTCCCATCACTCCAGCCGATGTCGAACCCAAGCCCTACGACAAGGTCATCACTTCCGAATTCAAGACACAGGCGGGGCTCTTCAAGGTCCACCAGCACAAGGGCAAGCTCTATTTCGAAATCTCGAAAGCCGATCTCGGGAAAGAACTGCTGCTGGTGGCCACTGCAGTTAAAACGCCCGCTGGCGTGGACCATGCGGGCAAGGAGATCAACAACGAAGTGGTGCGCTGGGTGGTGCAGGAAAACAAGGTTTACCTCGCCCAAGTTTCCCACGCGGTAGTTTCCGATCCCGCTAAGCCCATCGCCGCGGCGGTGACCAATTCCAAGCAGGACGCGATCCTCATGAGCTTCCCCGTGGAGGCCTTCGCCAAGGACGGATCCCCAGTCATCGAAGTCACCAAACTCTTCACCAATGAGGTGGGCGATTTCACCGCGCGCACACTTCTCAACGCCATGATGCTGGATGCGGGCCGCAGTTTCGTGGAACACGCGAAGGCCTTTCCCGGCAATGTCCAGGTGGATGCGGTGCACACCTACACCATAAGCGCCCTGCCGCCAGGCATGCCCCCCGTCCCCGGGATGCCCAGCCTCCCGCCCAAAAGCGGCTCGGTGAAGGTGGCCTATTCCTTCGTGGCGCTTCCCGACAAACCCATGATGCCAAGGCTCATGGATGACCGCGTGGGCTTCTTCTCCGTGCGCAACGTGGACTACGGACGGGATGAGCACGAGGCCAAACGGCGCAGCTACATCACGCGCTGGAAGCTCGAAAAGAAAGATCCCAGCGCGGCCCTCAGCGAGCCCGTGAAACCCATCGTCTGGTACATCGATAGCGCCACACCGGCCCAGTGGGTGCCCTACGTCAAGAAAGGCGTGGAGGCTTGGAACGTGGCGTTCGAGGCCGCGGGTTTCAAAAACGCCGTGCAGGCCCGCAGCTTTCCCACCAAGGAGCAGGATCCCCAATTCGATCCTGCGGATGTGCGCTACTCCATCATCCGCTGGGTGCCCTCGCCCATCGCCAACGCCTATGGCCCGCACATCAACGACCCTCGTAGCGGTGAGATCCTCAACGCCAACATTGTGATGTACCACAACATCCTGCAACTCCAGCGGGACTGGTACTTCACCCAAGTGGGCCCGCTGGATCCACGGGCTCAAACCCTGCCTTTGCCGGACGACCTTATGGGCGAACTCATCGCCTACGTCGTCACCCACGAATGCGGCCACTCACTTGGATTCCCGCACAACATGAAGTCCAGTTCCGAATATCCCTTGGAGAAGATCCGCGACAAAGAATGGCTCGCCAAGATGGGGCACGTGGCGACCCTGATGGACTACTGCCGCTTCAACTACGTGGTGCAGCCCGAGGATCACATTGATCCCAAGCTCCTGCTCCCGAAGGTTGGTCCCTACGACATCTACGCGGTGCAATGGGGCTACACGCCCATTCCCGGCGCCAAATCACCGGATGATGAAAAAGCCACGCTGGATGCCTGGGCGCGGAAGCAGGACAGCGAGCCTTGGCTACGCTTCTCCACGCCGGGCGCCTTCGGTTCCGATCCCGGCGAGAACACCGAGGCCGTGGGCGATGCCGACGCCGTGGCCGCCACCACGCTCGGCACCAAGAACCTTCAGCGCGTCGCCGATATGCTGGTCAAGGTCTCCGAAAAGCCCGGTGAAGACAATGAAACACTCAGTCATCTCTACACCGCCACCTGGGGCCAGTGGACCCGTGAACTGAATCACGTGGCGGTCATCGTGGGCGGCTATGACGCCCAGACCAAGCATGGCGGCCAATCAGGCGCAGTTTTCACCCCTGTATCCAAAGCCCGTCAGCAGCAGGCGGTGAAGTACTTGAACGGCGCGATCCTGCAAACTCCGGAATGGTTGCTCAAGCCTGAAATCCTGAGCCGCATCGAGCCGAACAGCGGCTCTGCGCGTCTCCTCAGCGCGCAGAAGAGCGTGCTGCGGAACCTCATGGATCGCAACCGTCTGGGCCGATTGCAGGAACAGGAAGCAAGCCTGGGTGACAGGTCCTACAAGCTCGGCGAACTGCTGGCCGATGTGCGCGCCGGCGTATTCACCGAACTGTCCAGCCCCGCGCCCAAGATTGATGCCCACCGCCGGAACCTGCAGCGGGCTTATCTAGAACTGCTCAATGAGCGACTCAACCACGCAGCTCCCGCGCCCATCAATTTCCCTGGATTCCGTTTCCCCAGCCCCAATCCCCAGGACGATCAACGGGGCGCCATCCGCGCGGAACTGAAGTCGCTGCAATCGCAACTTTCAGCCAAACTGCCCACCGCCAAAGGCGCTTCAAAAGCGCATCTTGAAGATCTGAAAGATCAGATCATAAGGATCCTCGATCCCAAATTAGCTGCCCCCAGTCCGCCCAGCGCCAATCCCTTCGGTCGCGCTGGCGCGAAGGATGAGGACACCACCTGTTGGCCGGGCATTGACGCGGCTTTTGAGTAGGCCGCCGAGAAGGGCTACGTAAGCCGCACCTGGGCACCCACCATCTTCCCTGTATCCACCACCAGGAACCCGTTGCCATCCACCGTCACCTCAAAGTGATTTAATGGCAAAGGTGCGGGTCCCAGGACCACGGCCCCATTGAGGTCGTACTGGCTTCCATGACAGGGGCAGGGGAAGACGCTGCCGTTCCATCCGTTCACCGTGCAGCCCTGGTGGGTGCAGATGGCGGTCATGGCGTAGATTCCGCCCGCGTCCCGGACAAGCCAAAAGTTTCCTAGATTCCGATAATCGCGGATGGTCCCGGAGGGCTGCGAAAGGAAGATCGTCTTGGTGTCCGTCGTGGTCTTGAGGGTTCCTCCAGAAGGCGTGGGCGCAGGGTTCGCCCCTCCCCCGCCTCCTCCACCGCAGGCCAAGGCGGTAGCTGCCAGGGCGCAGCCGCAGAAGGTGCGACGATCCAATGGAATCTCAACGTGTTGCTCGCTCATGGAGCCTCCTTGATTGTTGGGGTTGCCCTCAACAATGAAGACTCCGTAAAAATCCGAAAGGTCCGGTCCAAAGAAGCGGACCCCTCCGGTCCACCCAACTCCTTGACCTACCCCTTGGACCAGTGAATGGTGGGGAACGAAGCTTAAATACTTCAGCGACAGGGGCGCCATGGCGCAGTGGGACTTGGCCATCCAGTTGGACCGCGAGCGGGAGGAGACGCTCTATCTCCAGATCGCATCAGCCATCCAGGATGGCATCCGCAAGGGCCGCTTCCGTCCTGGCGATGCGCTTCCGGGGACCCGCGCGCTGGCTGAATTGCTGGGCGTGAACCGCAACACAGCGCTCACCGCCTACCGCGAATTATCCGCCGAAGGCTGGGTCGTCAGCGAACCGGACCGGGGCACCTTCGTGGCGACCAACCCACCGGTGGACCTGGAGCAGACCTCCACCATCGCCGCCGTGGACTCGGGCTCATGGACGAGCCCCACACCCATGACCGAACCCTTTTTCCAACCCCCGGCCATCGACCGCGATGGGTTTCAGCTCTTGCCGGACCTTGCGGATGTGCGGCTGGCCCCGACCGGGAGCATCCATCGGGCCTATGGACGCGTGCTACGCCTTCAGCAGCAGCGCGCCCTCCAGCCCAGTTGGGATCCACGAGGCCATTTGCAATTACGGACTTCGCTCTGCCAAATGCTGCGCGACTTGCGCGGCATCAGCCTGGAACCGGGCAATCTGGTACTGACCCGGGGCCTCATGGGCACCCTGCATCTGGCCTCGAAAGGTCTCTTTGCTTCGGGCGATGCGGTGGTTGTTGAATCACCAGGAGCCTTCCGGCTGGTGGAATCCTTCCGAGCCGCGGGCGCGCGCCTGATGCCAGTTCCGGTGGATCCAGGCGGCATGGATCTGGATGCACTGGAGGAATTGCTCCAGCGGGAAACGGTTCGCCTCATCTGTGTGAGCGCCAGCCCCCAATATCCAACCCACGCCGTCATGGGAGCCGAGCGCAGACAACGCCTTCTGGCGCTCGCCAAGGATCACGGCGCGCGGATTTTGGAGCTGGATCTCAGCCTCGGATTCCACACGGAGAATGCCCCGGCCCCGGCACTGGCGAGCGAAGACACCGAAGGCTTGGTTTTCTATGCCGCCACCCTGGACCAGATTCTCGCGCCGGGTTTACAAGTGGGTTTCATCGCAGGGCCGAGCCCCGAAATCAAGACCATGGCCAAGTATCGCCAGCTCATAGACTGGCCCGGCAACCAGCTTCACGAAGCCACGCTGGAAGAACTATTTCGCGATGGGGAGATCCAGCGCCACCTGCGTCGCATCCGCCACATCACCAACGAGCGCCGCGAAACCATGGTGGATCGCCTGTTGCTGCATCTTCATCCCTTCGTTCGCATCGAAAATTCTCAGGAGGGCCTGTCGCTTTGGGTGAACGTGCGAGAACCCAACCTGCTGGACGCCTGGGCAGATCGCTGCGCCACCAAGGGCGTGGTTTTTTACACTGGCCAGCTTTACGAGTTCCATCACCAACCGCTTCCCTTTGTCTGCATGGGCTTCGCCGCCCATGACGTGGAAGAGCAGAACCAAGCTTGCGAACGCATGGCCGAAGCGCTGAAAGAAGTGAAAGGAAAGAGACCGTGAGGTAAAAGCCTCGTTCACCGAGGGAATCAGGGTGCTGGAACGGCTGGTCGCGAGTGGGCCGCCACCCAGGCATCAATGATCTTGCGGATATTCGGCATTGCCTTCTGCGTGGCCTCCATGCCGGCCTGCATGCAGCGTTTCTTCTGCGTGAAGTCGAGCATCCCGATATCGCCGATGCCCGCGGGCGTGATGAGGACGTCCGCATCCTTCTTGGATTGCTCGACATTGAGGGCGAACATGATGTTCGTGGCCTGGAGCGTGACATCCATGAGATTGGTGATGTTCGTATTCCCGATGTTCGCACTGATATCCACGGCGATCACGATGTCCGCGCCCTTGGCCTTGGCCACCGAAATGGGGATATTGTCCACCACGCCGCCATCCACCAGGAGCTTCCCCTGATGCTGGACCGGCTGGAAGACGCCCGGGATCGCGGCGCTCGCCCTGATGGCGCGGGCCACCGGGCCTTTGTCGAGCACCACTTTGTAGCCCCAGTTGAGATCGGTCGCCACCGCGGCGAAGGGGATTTTCATGTTCTCGATGTTCGCGGTCTTGATATGGCTCTTCACCCATTCTTCGAGCTTGTCGCCCTTGGCGAACCCCATGCCTACGACGGCATTCATGACACCGAAATCGAAAATGTCGTCCTTCTCAAGCTGGAAGGCGGTCCATTCGAGATCAAAGCTGCTGACATCAGCGGCGTAGATCGCGCCGATGAGGCTGCCGACACTGGTGCCTACCACCATGTCGATAGGGATCTTCTCCTGTTCCAGCGCCCGGATGACACCCACATGAGCGAAGCCTCGCGCCGCGCCCCCTCCCAGGACCAGGGCGATCTTGGGCTTCGGTGGAGGCCCCTGCGGCACCTGGGGCACCTGAACGACGGTGGTCTGCGGAATGGTGACTGGAGGCACGGTTTGACATGCGGCGAGAAGGGTCAAAGCTGCGATGGCGGTGATGTTTAGGAGACGCATGGAAGATCCTCGGTTCATTGCGAGGATACCGCGTCCCGATTACGGGACCGGCGTGAGCATCACCGCAGGGCATCCAGTCTCATGGTGGGGTGAAGGAAGGAAGCCACCTTTTCCGCTTTTGCCTTTTCTACTTTGAGTAGTCGAAAACGATATTGCAGAACGCCTTGATGCCCACGTCGAGGCGGCTGTCATCAATGTAGAAATCGGGTGTGTGATGGGGGGCCGCATCTTTCACGTTTTTGCCTTTCGGCATTCCGCCCACAAAGAAAAAGAACGCCGGAGCCTTGGTGCCGTAAAACGAAAAATCCTCGGCGCCGGTCGTCCATTCGTTTTCAATTACGTTTTCCTTTCCGGCCGCCTTCTCCAATGACGGCAGCATCTTTTTGACCAATTCAGGCGTGTTGTAGGTAACCAAAGTCTTGGTGTCGATCATCACTTCGGCCGTCGCGCCCATACTTTCGGCGATCTTCGTCGCCGTCAGACGAATCTTTCTATGAACCTCTTTCTGCATGGCCGAGTCGAGCGTGCGGATAGTCCCAGCCATCGTCAGTTCTTCGGGAATGATGTTCTCGCGAACGCCGCCATTGATCTTGCCAATGGTGATGACCACCGGTGCTTTTGTCAGTTCCGATTCGCGCGCGACAATCATCTGTAAACCAATATAGATCTGCGAAGCGGCCGCTACAGGATCGACGCCAAGCCACGGATGGGCTCCGTGCGTCTGCTTGCCCTTCACCTTGATCGAAAACCAATCGCTCGACGCCATCGCTGCGCCAGGCTTGTATCCGATCTTGCCGATCTCGGTCTGGGCGTTGATATGGATACCGAAAATGGCGTCAATCTTGGGATTGTCCATCACGCCTTCCTTGACCATCACTTCGGCGCCGCCAACCTCGCCCGCCGGCGGTCCTTCCTCGGCCGGCTGAAAGATGAACACGACTGTTCCTTTGATCTTGTCCTTCATTCCGGCAAGCACGTTGGCCGTGCCAAGCAGCATCGCGACGTGCGAATCGTGCCCGCAGGCATGCATCACTCCGACCATCTGCCCGTTGTATTCCGCTTTTTCGAGCGATTTGAACGGCAGATCCACACGCTCGGTCACCGGCAACGCGTCCATGTCAGCGCGAAGGCCGATCACCGGTCCCGGCTGGCCGCCTTTCAAAATGCCGACGACGCCAGTTTTTGCGATGCCGGTGCGAACCTCTAGCCCAAGTTTCCGAAGCTGCTCGGCGACGAGTTTCGATGTGTTGAATTCCCGGTTCGATAATTCAGGATGCTGGTGAAGATGCCGTCGCCATTGGATGACCTGGGGCATGATTTTCGCGGTAGCGGCATCGGCCTCGCCTTTCAGATCGGTAGCGAATCCGCTTACTGAAAGGGCCAAGAGTATGACTGCCGCAAAAATGGATCGTTTCATTACCTTCTCTCCCATTTTTGAAATTTGTTGAATTCTATCGCGAATTTCG
>JANOLT010000176.1:0-2450 GCA_031419915.1 Holophagaceae bacterium | reverse complement strand
GTGCGAAGTATCTGCTGATTCAGGACCGCACCAGCGAGACGGTGCGACTCCTGGAAGAATCCGTGAAGATAGATCCAGGAGGACCGGTCGCTTACGATTCTTGGCTGTTGCTGGGCAGGCTCCGTATGGCCAACCCAGCCTGGGTCGTGCGGGCCATGGATGCTCTGCAGGCCGCCAACAAACTGCTGCCCATGGCTGGCGAACCCTTCGCGCTCATGGGCGAGCTTTACCATCGCAAAGGCTTCAAACGGGAAGCGGCCCAGAATTATCAGAAGGCTATTGGGTTGAATCCGCTACTCCCCGTTCCACGGGAAGTGGACATGACCGCCGCGGATGAAGAACCCGGGACAACCACATCCAATCGAACTTTCTGGCAACACGTTGTGTCGTGGTGGGATCCGGCCAAGAAATCCTAGGCGGTTCCAAAGATGCGGTCGCCCGCATCGCCGAGGCCCGGAAGGATGTACCCCTTCTTGTTGAGCTCGCGGTCCACAGCGCCGACCACAATGCGGAGATCTGGGTGATCCTTTTCCATCCGTGCGAGACCCTCGGGAGCAGCGATGACGGACACCAGGGTGATGTCCTTCCCGCCAGCATCCTTCACTTCTTGAATGGCCTCGGAGGCGCTTCCTCCGGTTGCCAGCATGGGGTCCAGGACGTAGACCGTGCGAGCCTCGAGCATGGGCGGAAAGTTCCGATAGTAGGGCACGGGCTTTAGAGATACGTGGTCCCGGTACATGCCGATATGGCCGACCTTGGCGGTGGGCAGTAGTTTCAAAAAGGATGGAACCAGACCAAGCCCCGCACGAAGCACGGGTACCAACGCGGGGTCCAGTTTGGTAAGCACCCGACCACTCATCTTTTCCAGCGGGGTTTCGACCTCCGCAGCCTCGGTAGACAGGTTCCGCATAGCCTCCACGGCCAGCATGAGCCCCAGCTCCTCGGTGAGGGAACGGAACAAAATCACAGGTGTGCGGTGGTCGCGCAAGAGCGCGAGCTTGTGATGAGCGAGCGGGTGATCGAGGACTAGGATTTGCATTTCGGCTCCAGCAATGGGTTTGCGAAGAACAAAAAATTAACATTGAAGGGTTGCGCGGATGTCATCACGGACTCAAGATTAATTTGAAACGATTGATATTTTTGTTGACCCGAAAGGAATCGCTGCTTTGATTGAATTTCAGCAGGACAGTTCATACGAGTTCGATTCAGCCGTTTTTCTATCCGGAGAATGGATGCAAGGTACATCAAGGCCAGCGGGATCAGTGATCATGGGGGCAGGAGAATGCTAAGAAAAATCGCCATCTTCAAGGCCCTCGATGTCGAGATCAAAAAGCAACGGGGACCAGCGGCGGTGAAGGAAGCATACCGAGGCCATCACTCCCTGAAAGAAGAATTGAGTCAGCCCGGAATCACAGTGATCGCTGAAGTCGCAGGTGGGAATCCGCTACGCGGGCAAGTCCGTGAATCCTATCGCGCCGCCACCCATGCCAAGAGTTTGGTGGACAACGGTGCGCGCGCAATCTCGGTCGCCACGGATCGGTTTCTCTATTTCGGCCAGGACAAACATCTTTCAGAAGTCCGCGGCCAGGTGAAGAATCCGCTCCTTCGTCGGGACTTCATCCTGGAGGAATACCAGGTGGAGGAGAGCAAGATCCTTGGTGCCGACGCCATCAGCCTTGTGGCTGCCCTCCTCACCGTCGAGCGGATGCAGGCTCTTCTGAAGCTGGCCGCGATGAAATCGCTCGACGTGATGGTGGAAGTCAGCAGCGAACAGGAACTTCAAAAGGCGCTTGAAGCGGGTGCGGATCTCATTTGCGTCGTGGGTCGGAATCTCGATACCTGGGAGCCCTCATGGGACTCGGCCATCGCCTTGCTCAAGAAAGTGCCAGCAAAAAAATGCCTTCGCATGATCGAGTGCGGGGTCAGCACACTCGCCCAAGTTAGACAGCTCGAGTCCATGGGTGTCCATGGCGTGATCATCGGCGATGCTCTTCTTGATGAGTTCTATCCAGGCAAGCGACTCGCGCAGATCCTCGCCGGCATTGAGCCTACGAAGAAACCATCGAAGCCAAAAGCGAAGGCGATCGAAGTCCCCGTGGCTGTCTCGAAAAAAGAATCTGAAATAAAAATCAAAGAGAAGCGTGCGCAATCCGCAAAATTGCCTACACTCAAAGCAACACCACCAAGCTCCACCTCTAACCCTGCCCGCAAGGGCCCTAAGGAGCCAAAAATGGCACAAACCGAATTCATGACCGCTGGCATGCCAGCTGCGTTCGCTGTTGCAGCGAAGAAGCCAGCTGCCAAGAAGGCCGCGCCGAAGAAAGCCGCCGCCAAGAAGGCCGCGCCGAAGAAAGCCGCTGCCAAGAAGGCCGCGCCGAAGAAAGCCGCCGCCAAGAAGGCAGCACCGAAGAAAGCCGCCGCCAAGAAGGCAGCACCGAAGAAAGCCGCCG
>JANOLT010000175.1:0-2449 GCA_031419915.1 Holophagaceae bacterium | reverse complement strand
TTGATTCTGGCGCACCGGGACCGCTTCAATTTTTACGCATGGACCAAGCAGGCGCTGGGCGTTCCGGGATTGTTGCTGGGCTGGTCGCCGCTCATCCAGAACAAGGTTCGCCGGGAAGCTCGGAAGTCCCTGCATGCTTTTATGAAGCGAGAGGATTGAACTCTTATGCGCTTGCTGCCGTTCCTGATTCTATCGTCTGTCCTCATGGCAAGCCCCGCGAAGCCTGCCACCCAGGCGCCGCGCCGCCCTAAGCTCCTCCTGGTCATCAGCGTGGATCACTTCAGCGCCGAACTGTTCCAACGTTACGGCAAGGACCTGCCGGGGGGCCTGGGCCTGCTTCAAAAGCGGGGTGTGGTTTTCACCGAGGCCTACCATGACCATGCCTTCACCGAGACGGGGCCAGGCCATGCGACGCTCTTGAGCGGGCGTTTTCCCGGTCACACCGGCATTATTGAAAACGATTGGTACGACCGGGCCTTGGGGCGTGCCGTCTATTGCGTGGAGGATGAAAAGGTCCACCCCATCGGGCAACCTGAAAAGGCTGGAGCTTCTCCGTCCAGGTTCATTGGCACCACTTTGAGCGACTGGCTCCAGACCCAAGTGAAGGGCAGCCGTTCGTTTTCACTCTCAGGGAAGGACCGCGGGGCGGTGCTGATGGTGGGCCGCAAGCCAAGCGGGGTGTTCTGGTTCGAGGGCGCCGCGGGTTTCAATACGTCCACCGCGTACGCAGAAAAGCAGCCGCAATGGCTCGCCTCCTTTAACGCAAGCCTCCATCAGCGATTCCTTCTCGATGATTGGACCTGGACTTCAATGGGTCCCTGGAGCGGCGCCGCCCGCACGGCCGCGTGGACGTTGCCCGGCGGACTGATCGTGCGCAACGGCCTTCCCAGAGTGATCCAAGGCGCCGGGATGCCCCTGGACAAAAATTTCGCCGAGCGATTCCGACGATCACCTTTTTTTGATCAGGTGACCCTTGAAGCGGCGCGCGTTCTGGTGGAGCAGGAGCAGGTCGGCCACGGCCCCAGCACCGACCTTTTCACCTTGAGCCTTTCGGCCACGGATTACATCGGGCATAGCTACGGCACCGGCGGCGTGGAGATGTGGGATCAGATCCGTCGGCTGGATAGGGAGCTCGGCACGTTCCTGACATGGCTCCGTAGCCGAGTGCCGGACACCTGGGTGGTGCTCAGCGCGGACCACGGGGGAATGGACCTGCCCGAAGGATTGAAAGACGATGGTTTTCCGGCGGAGCGATTGCCGGAATCCAAGGCCTGGTACGCCAAGCTCAACCAAGCCTTGCGAGAACGATTGAAAGTAGGGACGGACTTGGTGCGGATCTCCAGCTCCCCCACCCAGATCTACCTGAACGATGCTGCCGTCAAAACTGCGGGCCTGGATCGAGGGGAAGTGCTGGACGCCATCCAGGCGCAGTTGGAAACCCAACCTGAAGTCGCGGAATCCGTCACGGCTGAAACACTGGAGAAATTCCAGGAATCAGATCTTGGCAGCCCGCGGGATTCAAGCCTCATGGCGCGGCTCAGCCACAGTTTCATGGCGGGTCGCAGTGGCGATGTGATGGTGGCGTTCAAACCTCTGACGACCTTTTTCAATCCGCCCTCCGTGGCCAATCACGGCAGCCCCTGGGACTATGATCGTCGCGTTCCGATCATCTTCATGGGACCTTGGCAGCCGAAAAAAATCACCCAGCCCGTGCGAACCGTGGATATCGCGCCAACCCTGGCCAAGGAGTTGGGCATCACGCCATCGGAGAGGTTGGATGGCAAGGCCCTGGAGCTGGAAGCGCCGAGAAAGAAATAAGCACTTCGCGCCACACTGAAGGCACGGCGAAGATTCTTTTTTGGCCCACCAGCCCGGCCCCTAAGCCGTTGGAGCAAAATAACATTTGTCATTTCTATGACGGACCGGCATAAGGGGCCGTAACGAACTAACCAGAAAAGCACTGGTTATTTCGTAACGGCTCCTAAGCGAAATGACCAAGTTGTTTTGTCGCGACCGCCTACTTCAGCGCGGCCTCGATGGCACCGCGCAGTTCGGAACTTTCCGGTGTCACGCCGCTCTTGAATGCGGCGATGACTTGGCCATCCTTGCCGACGAGATATTTATAGAAATTCCATGCGGGCTCGCCGTGCTTAGCGGTCAAGAAAGTGTAGATCGGCGCCTGATTCGGGCCCTTCACGTCGAGCTTTTCGAACAGGGGAAAGCTCACATGAAATTTAGTCGAGCAGAAGGTCTGGATCTGCGTGGCGCTGCCCGGTTCCTGGCCTCCGAACTGATTGCACGGGAAGCCCAACACCACCAGCCCGCGGTCCTTGTAGTCGGCGTAAAGTTTTTGCAGCCCCTCGTATTGGGGTGTGTAGCCGCATTCGGAGGCGACGTTCACCGCCAGCACAATCTTGCCTTTGAAGGTCGCCAGGGATTCGGGTTTGCC
>JANOLT010000174.1:0-6017 GCA_031419915.1 Holophagaceae bacterium | reverse complement strand
CTGCTTGCCGCCATATATCTGGATGCAGAAGACACAAAAAAGGGTGGGCTCGATGCCGTGATCGCCATAGTGGCTCGCCGACATCTGGACGCCATCCGCTCAGCGCACCTTGGCATGTGGGAACATCGCGACAGCAAGACGACTTTGCAGGAAAAGGTGGCGGCCCTAGGGTTTCCAGCACCCTGCTATGAACAAATTTCACGGTCCGGCCCCGATCATCAACCCACCTTCAAGGTGCGGGTGTCCGTCGGTGAACTTGAGGCGGAAGCCGATGCGGGCAACCTTAAACAGGCTGAGATACTCGCGGCGAGGGAACTCGTGAAACACCTGGATCGTGTCACATCCGGCCAAGCGCCCTGATAGGATTTATCCACCCTTGCTTACCAAGCGCAAGGATTGTTGGATAAATGGCCAAGGCTCCGAGGTAAACTCCAAGCGGGCCTAGACGCTTGAGAGGAACGACTCCGTGAAGGTTTTCCCAACTCTTAACCTCCAACAGGGTCGCGTGGTACCCACATTGGGCGCACATACGCACGACATAGCACCGATGGATCTCGTAGCCAGATTGCTGGGCCATGGCCTCTCGCGCCTTGCACTGGTAGATGTGGACGCCGCCCACAACACAGGCCACAACCGCGAACTTATCGGGCGCATTTTGCAAGCCTGCTCATCTCCGACATCGCCCGTTTGCGTGCAAGTGGCCGGCGGGATCCGAAGCTCTGACCAGGCCCAGTACTTTGTGGACCATGGGGCGTCATGGCTGGTGGTGGGTACGATCCTGCACAAGAGTCCGTTGATGGTCGAGAATCTGGTAGCCCGCTTTCAGCGCCACCTCACCGCCGCCATAGATGCTCGGGGTGGCGAGGTGCATTGTTCCGGCTGGGTGGATCAGGCGGGCCTTCAGGCCCAGAGTCTGGCCACGAAGATTCGCGCATACGGGTTCAAGCGACTTCTTTTCGTGGATATCCCTTCGGATGCCAGTGCAAGCCCGGATTTCGACACAGCTAAGCAGATCGGTGAATCCTCCAAGCTGCCCGTGCTGATGGGCGGCAGTATTCTCACCCGGGAGCATCTCAAGCAAGCAGCTATGTTAGGCGGGCTTCATGGTGTGCTGGTGGACGCATTGCTGTTTCTCGAAGATGTTCGGCTGCTGGATCACCTTTCATCAGGCGTGTGCATAGATGAGCGATGAGCATTGATGAGCCTTGAGACCCAAGAGGAGCTGTCTTTCCTGAACCTGCTCTCTAGGCAGGAGCAACTGCATTTCCGAAATCTCACACTCATCCGCCCTCAACTGCCCACCGATAAACAGCTGCAACTCATCGAAGGCCTGGCACGAAATCTTTCGGCCCCGCGCCTCTTGACTCTGATCGCCCGCACGCCTCATTGGCTCATCTATGGGCCGATTCTTCAGGCTTTGGCTGAGAACGAACACACACCCGAAGCGATTCGTCGCGACCTTGAAATGGCGGTCTCACTCTTCGATATGATGCGGGAGCTGGACCAAGCTCCGACCACCGAAAAGGATGAACGTTCCGAGACCGTCAAGGCTGTCTACCAACAACTGCGGTCTGATCTGAAACCCATCGTGAAGGCTCAGGCCAAGCAGATGGCTAGGCAGGTCCATTCAACGGGCACCACCGCAGAGCTACCACCCCTGCCCACCGCTGATCAGGATTGGGAAGCCCTTACGGCTCCCCCGCGAGAGCCTGTTCAGACCGAGGTATCCCGCCCACCCACGCTTCCAAAATCGGAAATGCTGCTGCGCGCCGCCAGCACGCATCAAGTTGAGGAACTCTGCACGCTCCTGATGGATCCGGACGCCGAGATCCGATCTTCAGCGCTTCATAACCCCATCGTCACCGAAGAAATTCTCGCCTCCTCGTTGCAGCAAAGCCGGGTCCAGGAATTCTTTGATGAAGTCTACGGAGAGGCCCGATGGTATTTCCGGGATGCGGTCCGCAGCGCCATCCGCCACGCGCCCGCCAGCCCCAGCGATCTCTGCCGCAAGCTTGGGATCTCCGAGCACCTGCTCTACCGGATGGATCAGGGTTCACGCGGCCGTGCTGATATCCACCGCATCGTGAGCCTGTTCACGCAGCTGGATGAATCCGAGTATCAATACATCACCCTGTGGGCCAAGCGCTCTGCCCCCAACATGCTCAGGGTCGTGAAACATTTCTACGACCGATTGCAGCGCCGCCGTTCCAGTCAGGCCAGTGGCTTCACCGCGCCCCTGGCCGAGGGTCGTTGGGCCTCACTGGAGGATAGAGTCTTCTCGGCGAACCAGGCCACAGCACCAGAGCAACTCTTGAGTGCCTTGATAGACCCGGATTTCAGCGTTTTTCTCGTGGTACTCGAAAACCCCGGCCTTTCCCCCAAGGAATTGCTGGCATCCATACCCTCTCTGGATCAACTGCGGGGGGAGCGGCTATCCAATCACCACTCCTGGGGCCAGAACCCGGCGGTTCAGGAAGCGCTGGTCCACAACATCCATCTTTCGGAGCACACGGCCCTTCGATTGCTCGCCAATCTCCAGACACCCCGTACCCTGCTGGACGTGCTAAGGGACCCGCGCATTCCCCACATGGAGGTCAAGAGCCAGGCCCAGAGCACCCTCCGGGCCATGTACCTCACCATGGACATCTCTCATCGGATTATCGCTCTGCGCTCCACGGGAGGAGAGCTCATCCGGTACCTGCCCACTGAAATTCTCCAGGATGAAACCACACTCACTCAACTCGTGGCGGACCGGCAACTGGACCCGAGCATTCTTTTGCGTCTGGCCCGGAACAAGCAGACACCGCGCAGCGTGTTGGCTCTCATTGCCCAGCACCCCATCATGATGGCGCACCCACCGATCATGTCCGAGCTCCTGTTGAATCCAAAAACGCCGAGGGATTCCGCCATTCGTATTTGGGGCCTGCTCTCGGAAAGCGAGCAGCAGCAATTGCTCAAGAGCCCCCATTTGCCCGCCACGCTCCGAAACCTGGCTTAGCACCTAAGTAGTTAGGCCACGCCGCCGTAACCCAAACCACTGGAGTCGAAGATGCGTATGGGTCAAGCAGCGGGAGGCACCAACAGGGCGGCAGTCGGCCTAATGGTGGCGGCCGTGGTGCTGGTCTTGCTCCCCGCCTGCAGGGCCAAAGGCTCCAAGGCTCCTTCCTGGTTGCAATCGGCGCCTGTGAACTGCTCCATGGCCTTATCGGGTCAGCTGGGGTGGCTTCTGGAAAATCCCGAATTCCAATCGGTCATCTCACGCTTCCCAGTGGCCGAACAGACGCTAGATCTCTTCCTGAAGAAGGCCAAGATCCACCCCGAGGGTGAAACAGGTCGCATCACTTTCTTCATTTTTGATATTCCCAAGGACAAGGGAAACCCCGAAGACATGGCTGCGGACTTCCTGCTCCAATTCGATGGATTCAAGGATCCCCGCGCCTTGCAGATGGCCCTTGCCGAGTCCTTCCCGCCGGAAGGCAGCCTGGTCCTGGACAAGAAGGATTGCCCTCTTTACGTGATGCTGGACATCAACAAGGTGAAGATTCGCGCTTTAGTGGACCCCCAGCAGCGCATTCTCATCGGCGATCTGAGGGCACTGGGTCGCCGGGCCACCCAAGGGACCATTGCCCAAGGACCCAAAGCCCCCCTTGCTCTAGGCGCAGGGGAATGGATAGACGCCACGGCCCCCATCGCTGGCTACGTGAATCCCGATGCACTCATGGCCGGGTTTGGAAACAAGCTGCCGGGCGAAGTGGCGAAAGAATTTCCCAAAGGCCTGGAGTCCCTGGTCTGGAGTGTGACGCCGGCCAAGGATCTGAAGGATCCCAAAGCCCCGCATCGTCTGGAATTGGCCATAGGGGGATCACCCGAAGGTATCAACCAGGCCTCCCACTGGATCCAGCGCCTGGTGGCCGCTGCCAGTCAATTGGGGGCCCAGCAACAGCTGGCTCCGGTGCTGGTACAAGAAAAAACCCGCGTCGGTGTCCGCTACAGTGCTTCCAACGAGCAACTCAACGCGATTCTTGGGAGCTTCGGCCAACCTTGGCTTTCCGTTGACCGTGGGAAGAAACTCCCCAAAGCATGAGATCCACGCCTTCTGCAATCCACCCGGATACGCCGACGAGTCCAGAAATCTGGATGACCCGCCTGAAAGCAGGCCACGAAGAGGCCTTGGCCCACCTCATGACCCGTTTCGAGAGGCCGGTATTTGCCTTCATCTACCGCCGGCTGGGCGGGGAAACCGGCGTAGTCCAGGAACTAACCCAAGAGGTATTTCTCAAATGCCTCCAGCATTGCCAACGTTTCGAGGAGGGCCGTCCCGTGGCGGCATGGATTTTTACATTGGCGGCTAATGCAGCGACCGACCACTTGCGTAAAAGAGGGAGGGAGGTAGCCCCCCCTGAGTTCTTTGACGCACCTGACCCGCATCAGCCTTCACCCTGGATGCAAGTGGATCAAGGCCGGAAACTGACGGCTTTGCAGGAAGCCATAGATGGCCTGACACCCCGGCAGAAGGCCATGATCATGGCCTACTACGTGCACGAGCACCCGGTGAAACGCATCGCCGAAGACCTTGGCTGCGCCGAGGGCACCGTCAAAGCCACTCTGTTCCAAAGCCTCGCCAAGCTCCGCAAAATCCTTACTCCATCCTTCCAGGATGTGCCCCATGAAGCCTGAACTTGACCCCAAAACCAGCCAAGACGCTGCAGCCTTCGACCTGCTGATGCGGCCAGAGGCTTGGCCCGATGATCCGGCCACCCAAAAGGAATTTGCCGAGCTGCTGGAGCTCCACCTGGCGCTTCACTCCCACAAGAATTTCCTGGACCTTGAACTGAAGACCCGCCACACAGCAGGGTCTTGGTGGCTGGCGGCCGCAGCCGCAGCCGCAGTGCTGCTGCCCTCTCTTTATGTCGTGAAACACGTGCAGACCCTTAAGGAGCGGAGCCGCAACATCGCCCGCATTGACCAGGAAGCCAGCAAACGGGCTCAGGATCGGCTCTGGTCAGGCTTCTTCCAGCAGACATCGGACCTGCTCAAGAATTTCGAAAAGCATCCCGAACTTTGCGCCCGCGACAAGGAAAACCGGGAGAAGGAGCGGGAGGCAGCAGTTTCCCTGCTGCTGGCGAGCCACCAGCTGTCGTCCCAAGGCGCATCGGTGCCCGAGGCCGAGGCCATTCGTACGGACCTGCACGCCTGGCTTTCGGAGCTGGCATTGGAGGATGGCTGCCTGAATCCCGCGCGGGCCCATGAGCTGCGCCAGTGGGCCAAGGACAACAACCTTGAAGGCCAAGCCGAGCGCATGGGCAAGCTGCTCCGCAAGGAGACGGCCTGATGTTCCCGTTCTTCCTGTGGGTGGCCGAGCCGCCTGCGCCTCCGGCCCTCATCGCTCCCGCCAAGGAGGGCCCCGCCGACTTGCTCTTTCGTCAAGCCAAGAACCTGCGCTATGGCCAGCGTTGGTACGAGGCCGCTGCCCTGTATCGCCAGATCCTGCGCGAGTATCCAACCTATTCGCGGCTTCCCGAGGTGCGTTTCTGGCTGGCATCCACGCTTGAATCTGACCAGCGCTGGGATGGCGCCGCGGATGCCTATACGGAATTCCTGAACCTGCATCCCGACCAGAAACTGCTTGGCCGTGAAGCCAAGCTCAACCGCATCCACTGCTGGGGCCTTCGTCAAGGCCAGAGTCCCCAAGCGACGTCTGGGCTCATATCAGCCCTGGGCGATCCTTCAGATAAGGTTCAGGTGGCCGCAGCCCTGCAACTCTCTAAGACGGGTGATCGCCGCGCGGTGGAAGCCTTGCAGAAAGGTCTCGGGACCGCGTCCTACACAGAGTCCTGCCGCTTGGCCCTGTTGGGCATGGGCGTGGAACCAAAATCGGCGGCACCCACACTGAATGGACGCTTTCTCGTGCTGCGCATCCAGGAAAAGGGCAAGCCCGATACCGTGACCATCCGCCTGGCCATGGGCCTTGCCAGGGCCGTGGCGGGCTACTTGAGCGATGCACAGATTCAGCAGGC
>JANOLT010000173.1:0-3886 GCA_031419915.1 Holophagaceae bacterium | reverse complement strand
AGCCCACAGCCCACCGCCCACAGCCCACCGCCCACAGCCTCTTGTGGGAGACTCTACCCGTGGCTTCCCGAGAACTCGACATCCTGACCCGCATCCGAGCCCTGTTGCCGGGGGGTGAGGCCCTCATTGACGATTGCGGCGCGATCCCATCTGCACCATCAGGCGAAGTGCTGCTGGTCACAACCGACTTGATGGAAGAGGGCATCCACTTCCGCTCGGAGTGGCATCCGCCCGAATTCCTAGGCTCGAAACTTCTGAAGGTGAATCTGTCGGACCTGGATGCATCAGGCGCCACTTTCCTGGGATTCACGCTCACATTGGCCCTTCCTCCAGATTTGGAGATGGCCTGGCTTGAATCGTTCTTGAGGGGTCTGGCAGACGCGGCGCGCGAAGCCAACATCCCGGTGCTTGGGGGCGACACGGTGGGACGATCCAAAGGCATCGGGCTAGGCATCACGGCATTTGGGTCTGCCAAGCGGTGGCTGCGGCGTGATGGAGTTATCCAGGGCGATCACATTTACGTGGATCAGCCCTTAGGTCGCGGTCTGAAAGGATTGCGAAAACTCCAAAACGGCGGGCGATGGAATCCATCCCATCCTGATCCCGATATCGCCTGGCACCTTGATCCGAAACCCATTCTTGGCCTGGGTCCGCGCCTTGGCAAAATCCCGGAAATCCATGCGTGCATGGACCTTTCCGATGGTCTTTCAAGGGACTTGAGGATGCTGGCGAATGCCAGCGGCGTGACACTGAAACTAAGGCAGGGACTCGCAGATGATGAACTTTTCGGAGGCGAAGACTACGCCCGGTGCTTTGCTTCATCCCTGAAAAAAGAAGAACTCGAATCTCGCCTGGGAATTCCTCTCGTGATCGTGGCCAAGGCCGCGGAACAAGGAGAATCGCCCCTTCTCGTTTATGATGGGACTTCCTGGATTCCTTTGGATGACCACAGCTTTGATCACTTCGATCACCTTTCAAATCGGCCCGGCCTTTCATGATTGATGGCCCTGGTCCATCCCCCACGCCACCCTCGGCGCCTGCACCTGTCCTCGCCGAAGCGCCCCCACGCGGCTTCTCCGCACGACTTAAGCAACACATTCTGCATCCAGACATGAGCCCCGAAAATATTGCGTGGAGCTTTGCCATAGGGCTGGCCGTGGCATTCAATCCCTTGCTCGGATTGCATACAGGCCTGGTGCTGCTCTTTTGCGCGCTTTTTCGCGGCCTGCACCGGCCGCTCATGTTTATCGCCGTCTTCATCAACAACCCTTGGACCATGGTGCCCATCGCGACCGCGTCGGCCTATTTGGGCAATTTCATGCGGGGGCGAGGCCTGAACCTGGATCTATCCACCATTCACTGGCACGAGATTGGATGGCGCAGCTTCATCACATGGCAGGGTTTCGAGTCCATGCACGAAATGCTTCGGCCCGTGTTGAAATCGTATCTTTACGGAGGCATGTTCCTAAGCCTCCTTGCCATCCCCATTGGATACTGGGCCATGCTGTGGCTGGCCCGCCGCATGCGGCGGATCCATTTTCATCACTCTCACGGAGGCACTCATGGACATGCGATTCCTGATGAAGCAGGCCCAGGCCATGCAGGCGAAACTGGCGGAATCCCAGAAAAACCTGCGCGCTGAAGGCACCGCTGGAGGCCAGTTGGTGAAGATCACACTGAACGGCGCCAAGGAGGTCCAAAAGATATCCATTGCCAAGGAAGCCATGGACCCCGAGGATCCATCCATGCTCGAAGACCTGGTGCTGGCGGCCTTCAAGGACGCATCTCAGAAAGCTGATGAAGCCATGGCAAAGGTCACCGGAGGCATGGGCGCCGGGTTGAATATCCCGGGGCTGAATGTCTGATGAACCTCCCCGCCCCGCTCCAGGCAGTTGTGGACGCATTGCAAAAGCTCCCTGGCGTGGGAGCAAAAAGTGCGCAGCGCATGGCGTTGCACCTTCTTAAAGAAGGTCCGCAGTCCATGGAACACCTGGGCGATCTCCTGAGGCAGGCCTCGCATCGTGTGGGGTTTTGCGAACGCTGTGGTGCCTTTACGGACCAGCCAGTCTGTTCCATCTGCCAGGACCCCAAACGCGATCCCGCCGTGCTGGCGGTGGTAGCAGAGGCATCCAATGTCCTGAGCTTCGAGCGCAACGGCCAATTCCACGGCCGCTATTTCGTGCTGGGTGGACTGATCTCACCGCTCCGCGGGGTGGGTCCCGACCAGCTCAAGATCCGTGAATTGCTCAAGCGCCTGGAGGATCACGAAATCCAGGAGATCGTCCTGGCCCTCAATCCCACCATGGACGGAGAGGCCACGGCCGCATGGCTGGCGCGGGTCCTGGAGCCTCTGGGATTGAAGGTCACGCGCATCGGCATGGGGTTGCCCGTGGGAAGCGACCTGGAATACGCCGACGATCTGACCCTCAGCCGTGCCATGGAAGGGCGGCGGCTGGTCAAGACATGAACCAGGATTTTGCGATTGCAGGATCACGTTGGCTTCAGGCTTCGGACTTCAGCCTTCAGGTTCGCATCACCAAAAGTACAAACAACCGCAAAGCGATTCGCAGCCTGAAGCCTGTAGCCTGAAGCCAGTTTCATCACGTTCAAATGCGGTATCCGGGCTGATCCTTCAGCCCACAGCCCACAGCCTTCAGCCTTCGGCTGGCTCGGGCCATGGGCTTGATTCGCCGATGCCCCAACGGCTTTGGTACCAGACCTGATCCATATAGAGACCTTGAGCAGGGGCGGAAACACCGGATCTTCGGCGATCCCGCGCGGCGAGAATCCCGGAAATTGATTCCGGCGATTTTCTGCCACGACCGACATCCACCAGCGTTCCGGTCATGATGCGCACCTGATGCATCAGGAACCGGGTGCCCTCGAAAACCAGATCCAGCGCGGATCCGCGGTCCACAAGATCAACCTTGTATAGGATGCGCACGGCCGTTTTCGCCGAACATTCCGCCGCGCGGAAACTGGAAAAATCATGCTCTCCCACCAAGTGTGCAGCCGCCTGAGCCATGGCTTTCCTGTCCAAAGGCTCTTTCCCATATAGATGCCATGCCCGGTCGAGCAGGAACGGATCCGCGGCGGGCCCCTCCTGAATTTTGTAGACATAGCGCTTGGCCACCGCGTGATGGCGAGGGAAGAAGCCGTTGGGGGCGGTCTCGGCGGTCATCACCCTGACATCGCCCGGCAGATGGGCGTTGAGGGCCGCCATCAAGCGATAGGGATCCCAATCGCGAGCAGTGAGTACCAAGACTCCCTGGGCCCGCGCATGGACTCCAGCGTCTGTCCGGCCGGTTCCCTGAGGCATGGGCGCGTCTAGATCCAGGGCTTGAAGTGCCTTCCACAATTCCCCTTGGACGCTCCGCAAGGTGGTCTGGATTTGCCATCCGTAGAAGCTCGTGCCGACGTAGGCCAGGCGCAGGAAGAAAGGATAGGACATGGCCCCATTGTAGGCTTGGGGGGCTTTCCCGACTCTAAGATTTCGTGGAACGTTGCGGCTGCTTTGCCGTGGAACAATGCTGTTTCCTGAAGGCCCACCAATAGTGCATCTGCTTATTTTCTAGGAGTTAGGATTCAGGATTAATGGCTCTTCAGCCCGCTAGTGGTCCGCTAGATCTGCTATCCATGGTTGATCCCGAAAATAAATATTTGAAAACCCTTGACATCACTGCATCCTGGCCGTACCTTCGTTGCAGTTTAGCAAACACCTAGGAACCGTAAGGGTTTCAAGCTCTTTCCCAATTGAAAAGCAAGTGGAACCGGGACATCCCATGGTGGGGTGATTCTGATTTCCTTTACCCGGGGACTGATGTCCCCATTTTCGGAGGTATTACATGAATAAAGCCGAACTGGTCACCGCCATTTCGGACAAGGC
>JANOLT010000172.1:0-7119 GCA_031419915.1 Holophagaceae bacterium | reverse complement strand
GCGACGGCTTTCAAACCACGGCCCGATGGGCGCCAGCAGGGAAGGGGAGTCAGGCCAGTTCATCAGGTTTGAGGTTAGCGGTCGTTACGAAATTACCAGCACTTTTCTGGTTAGTTCGTTAGGGCCGCTTATGCCGGTGGGCCATCGAAATATCCAAGCCATTTTGCCGCGACGGCTTATGAGGAACAAGGCACAAGGAGAAAGAACCATCTTCTAAGAGCTGAAAAGAGCGCCGTGAAGGCGCTCTTTTGATTGGTGCCCGCGAGCAGACTCGAACTGCTACGGCTTTTGGCCACCACCACCTCAAGATGGCGTGTCTACCAGTTTCACCACGCGGGCATGAGTGAATATCCAGGATGCCATCCACGGGGGATGGAGTCAATGGCGGCCTACTTCTTGGCTGTACCCTTGGTATCCGCAGGCGTTGTGGGGGTCGTGCGAGTAGGGGCGGCCGGAACCGGCGCGACGGGCACTGGCGCAGCGGGCACTGGCGCAGCAGCAGCGGGTTTGGATTCCGGGAGCTTATCCAGGACCGAGCGATTCTCTCTGACCACTCGGTATTCAATCAAAAGCGAAGTGGCCAGGAGACAAGCGGCCAGGTAATAGGTGATCTTGGCAAGCACCGGCGCGGCACCCTGGGCTCCGAAAGCCGTGTTGGCGCCACCGCTACCAAAGGATGAGCCCAGGCCGCCTCCCTTGGCGCCAGGCTGAAGCAGGATCACCGCAACCAGTACCATGCCGAGGACGATGTGAATTGTGATAAGAAAGCTGCTCATGAAAACTCCGAACCTTCGATTCTACCGTGGGATGGGCATTGGCCCAAGACAGAAGACTGAGGGGGGGCGGGATCAATTCAAAAAGCGAATCCGGAGGGCCGTCCGGCTTTGCGCAGTACGGCGTGGATGCCTAGGCATTGATCCACAAGCTGGATGAAGTCCGAGGGCAGCAGGGCCTGCGGGCCATCGCTCAGAGCCTTTTCGGGGTGGCAGTGGGTCTCCACCAGCAGGCCATCGGCACCCACGGCTACGGCGGCCCGCGCGCAGGGAATGACCAGATCTCTGCGACCGGTGGCGTGGCTCGGATCCACCATCACCGGGAGATGCGTCAGCGCCTTCGCGGCAGGGACCACGCTCACGTCCAGTGTGTTGCGGGCGTGGTCGCTCCAGGTGCGAATGCCCCGCTCGCACATGATCACGTTGCGGTTTCCCTCGGAGAGGACGTATTCCGCGGCATAAAGCCACTCTTCCAGCGTCGCAGCCGGACCGCGCTTCAGTAGAACGGGCTTTTCGCTCCGTCCCGCGCGCTTGAGCAGGGCAAAATTCTGCATGTTCCGGGCCCCTATCTGGATGAGATCCGCGCTCCTCTCCACATCATCAAAAACCTCGATTTCCGTGGCCTCGGTGACGATGCCCAGATCAAATTCTGCGCGGGCTTCCTCCAGCAGCTTCAGTCCTTCAAGTCCCAGGCCCTGAAAACTGTAGGGACTGGTGCGCGGCTTGAAGGCTCCGGCCCGCAACAGTTTAACGCCCGCTTCGGCCACGTAGCGCGCCGTGGCGAAGAGCTGTTCGCGGCTTTCTACGCCGCAGGGACCGGCCACCAGGGCCAGATCGGGGCCGCCGATTTTAACGCCCCGCACCTCCACCACTGTGCGGCCCGGAGCCGAATCGCTGGAGGCCAGCTTGAAGGGCGACGTGATGGGCACCACTTTGCGGACGCCGCCCATGGTTTCCAGGCGATCGGGTTTGAGTGCCTTGGACGCGTGCGGCGCGAGAATGTGCAGGGCTTCGGCAGCGTCCTGCACCACCGCCCGCACGCCGGCGTTTTCCAGCGTTTCAAGCACCGCACGCACCTGTTCGGCGGTGGCGCCGGGTTCCATCAGAATCAACATTCATCCCCCAGTTACCATGTTAGTTCCTTGATCTCGGAATCTTGCGTGAACGTGTTCATATTTTCGGTTGAAGCTCAACAATCACTGGTACTTCTCAATCGGCAATTGGCAATCGTCAATCGAAAATCAGAAAAGGTGGTACGGCTCTTGAAAATGTATTCCGTAAAAACCCATTGCATCCGTTCCTTCCAACCCACATCTTTTTAAGCAGGAGCACGATATGAAACGAGAGTCCCTTCTCCTTGTCGCCAGCCTGACTTTCATGGCTTGCAGCCGGCCCGAAGTGCAGGCTTTCCGCCTGAAGCCTACGCCCATCACCGTGAAAATGAGCATCCCGCCTGATATTCCCCAGGGCGAGGAGGTGCGGAAAGAATACGTAGCGGCTCTGCAAGCCAAGTTGGCCACTCGGGTCATGGTGGTTCCCGAGGGCGTTCAGGGCCCAGCGAATACCGCGGTGCTCGATGTCGTGATCACCGACGTGAAGCGGTACCGGAGTGGGCCCAGTCCAGCGGCGGTGGGCGTTGCCACCGGAATTACGGTTGGAATCCTCAGCGCCGCATCGGGCAATCGCTACAGCGCCTTCGACGGATTCTGGTGGGGCCTTTTCGCAGCCCATCACGCCGCCCATTCCCGACGCGCCGAGCTGGATCGCCTGGGGTATAGACCCTTGGATGTGACCGCGATCATTCGCCTTCGACAAGCCGGTGACGACGCCGCAAGATCCACCCCGCTGGCGGAATTCGATGTGGGCGGCGATGAAGTGATTGATGCGATGGATCCCCTGTCCCGCCGCGAGGCTGATGATGTGGGCCGCATTCGTGAAGAAGAAGCCAGGGCCTTTGCGCGGGTGGTAGTTGCCAAATTGCAGGACCGATTTGGCTGGATCGCCCATGGCTCGCCGACCTTCTACAGGGCTCCAGGCGAGAAACCTGATGAAGAAAAAGCAGACACTTCGATCAAGCCCAAGGAACAGGCCCCAGCGGAATCCACGCCGCCCCCACCCCAACTTTGAGGCAGGGATGAGCGCAGTCGTTATCCGATGTGAAGCCTGCGGCGGGCCCGTTGACCTTGATGACATCCGCTGCCGCAGTTGCGGCTCCCAGGTAGCCACCGTGGCCTGTCCCAACTGCATGGGAATGGTTTCCGCTCATGCGGGTCATTGTGGGCATTGTGGCGCGGCCATCATCCCTTTCGCAGCCAGGAATGAGACTCCGTCAAACCTGGCCTGTCCATCCTGCAAGGGCGTGAAGCTCACAAGGACCCAGCTTGGTGATGTGGAAGTGGACCAGTGCTCTCATTGTGGAGGAGTCTGGTTGCGTCAGGATCTCTTCGATCAGGTCAGTGCCGGGAAAGAAGCCAGAGGCCGGGCCCTGGGTGTACTGCCCACATCCACGAGGCCCAAGGCCACCACCACCTTGGAAGACCGCTACCGGCCCTGACCCGATTGCTCGCGCATGATGAACCGCTACAACTACGCGCGGATTTCGGGCGCCATCATTGATGGTTGCAAAAATGATGGCCTTTGGTTTGATAAGGAGGAGCTTCGGCAGGTGCTCGAATTCATCCAGGCCGGAGGGCTCGACAAAAGCCATGAACGCGAAGTGGCGCGGCTGGACCAGGAACAGCGCACCAAGGCCCAGATGGTTCGCATGGACTCAGGGATGCACCCCTCCAGCTACGGTGAATATTCGAAACAAGGCGGTGGCTTACTGTCGAGCCTGATGGATGGGCTTATGGATCACTTCATCGTCTAGTTTTCAGCTTTGCGCGATGTTCACCATCTGGGCGAAGGCCACAGGATCCAGGCTGGCGCCGCCCACCAGGGCCCCTGAAACTTCAGGCACCGTAAGGATCTGCGCGAAATTCTGGGGGGTCACACTGCCGCCATACAGGATGGGCACCGAGGCTCCTGGTTCTCCAAGAATGACCCGCAGCTCTTCCCGGATGAAGGCGTGGGCTTCGCGGATTTGTCGTCCATCCGCAATGCGGCCTGTTCCGATGGCCCACACGGGCTCGTAGGCCACCCAGATAGGGCCTCTGGAAGCGCCCTTGAGCACCGAGAGCTGAGTCTGGATCACGCTGAAGGTCTGCTCCCGTTCGCGCTCTGCCATGGTCTCGCCGATGCAAAGCAATGGCAGAAGCTTGTGCCCTTGAGCGGCATGGACTTTTTTCGCAAGGGCTTCATTCGTCTCACCGAACATCTGCCGCCGCTCGCTATGGCCAAGGATGACGCCACTGCACCCTGCATCCCGGATCTGGGCCATGGACATTTCGCCAGTGAAGGCGCCATTGGATTCAAAGTACCCGTTCTGTGCGAAGGTAGTGATGCCACGCTCCCGCAACTGCGAATGGATGGTCCACAGCAGCACGGTGGGCGGCGCGATGGCCACCCGCACATCTTCCATGGGTGTGTAATTCTTTGCGAACTCGGAGCAAAAGTTAGAAGCATCCGCATAGAGGTGATTCATCTTCCAATTCGCCACGACGCACCGCACGGCCACTCCAGGTTGTTTGAAAGAGTCTAGCGGGACATCGCCCGAGGCCCTAGCGGGACAAGGCAAGCACCCCCGGTAATTCCAGTCCACTTAGGAATTCAAGGCTGGCGCCACCGCCGGTGGAGACGTGGCTCATGCGGGCGATGACACCTGCTTGGGCGGCTGCGGCCACGCTGTCGCCACCGCCCACCAGCACGAAGGCTCCACGATCAGCCGCGTCTGCCATCTCTTCGGCGATGGTCAGCGTGCCGCTGGCAAAAGGTTCCAGCTCGAAGACCCCCATGGGGCCGTTCCACAGAATTGTTTTTGCCGCACGGATCTCCTGCACGTAGGCAGCCACGGTCTCTGGGCCGATGTCCAGCCCCATCCGGTCGTCGGGGATATCGGCATCGTTGGTAAGGGAGCAGTCAGCGTCCTCAGCCATGCGATCAGCCACCAGGTGATCCAAGGGCAGCAACAGGCGAGTGCCTTTGGCCTTGGCCTCTTGAATGAGCCCTTTGGCCATCTCTACTTTGTCGTTTTCGCACAGACTCTTGCCAATGGGGATTCCTTGGGCCTTCAGCAGCGTGTAGCTCATGGCCCCACCGATGAGAATGGCGTCGGCCTTCCCGATGAAATGGTGGATGAGCTCGATCTTGTCCGAAACTTTTGCACCGCCCATGACCGCGATAAGTGGTTTTTCAGGGTTGTGCAGGATGCGCCCCAGCGCCGCGAGTTCCTTTTCCATGAGAAAGCCTGCCGCCACACGACCCTTCGGGAAATCTGCCACCATGCCACTCACGGAGGCGTGGGCCCGGTGCGCGGCGCCGAAGGCATCATTGACGTAAGCATCGGCCAGCTTCGCCAGTGCCGCAGCGAATTCCTCTTTGTTTTTTGTTTCACCTTTGTCAAAGCGAAGGTTCTCCAGAAGCAACACCTGGCCGGGTTTCAGTGTTTTGGCCTCGGCCTCCACCGCCTCCCCCACAACGCCTGATGCGAGCTTCACATCGAAACCCTGGTCCTTCAGCCAAGCCGCCACTGGCGCAAGACTGTAGGCCGCTTCAAACCCTTCACCTTTGGGGCGACCGAGATGCGAAGCCAGCACCACCGAGGCACCCTGGTCGAGCAAATGTTTCAGTGTGGGCAGCGTCTCGCGGATGCGCGTGGGATCCGTGATCGCGCCATCCTTCAACGGAACATTCAAGTCCGCGCGCAGGAAGACGCGCAGGCCCTTGGCATCGAGATCCTTTAAGGTGTGAAAGCTCATGGTGACTCCCCTTTCAAGGATGGTCGAAGAAAGCCAGCCAGCGGGGGGAATCAGGCAGGAATGCCGTTCCCGAATAGTCTCCGCATTCCATGCGCAACTTGAGCCCCGCTTCCGCGGCCAGGGCGGCTAGCTCTTGGGGCTCGTAGACCCGCACGGATTCCACCACTTCGCGGGTGGCACCGGAATCCAGATACTCGATGTTCATGCGCTTGACGATGCGCTTTCCTTCCAATGTGCGTCGACTGTGAACGCGCATCCCTGCTTGTTCCGCGATATCTTCGATCACAAGATTTTTTCGCATGTGTGCGGCGTTCAGATAGTCTATGAGCACTACACCATCGGGCCTGAGCAGGGCTGCCATATTGTGTAGCAGTGCGCGGTTATTTGAATCGCTGAAGTAGCCGAAGGGCGTGAACCAGAGGCAGATTCCAGAAAGACAGGCAGCCTTGATGGGCAGGTGGCGCATATCTCCGCGCAGCAGGTGGCCCCGCAGCCGCACGGGCGCGGCGCGCAGCAGACTGGGCGAAAGATCCAATCCAAAGGCATCCTGATTTTTTCGCCGCAACCAGTCCAGGTGCCGCCCCGCGCCGCAGGCCAGATCCAGAACCGGACCCGAGGCCAGTTCTGGCGCTAATCTCAAACTCGTTTCAACGGCCAATTCCGCCTCAGCCTCATCGCGATTTGCGTAAAGCGCCAAGTAGTCCTCATCGAACCAGTCCTTGAACCAATCATCCATTCCAACAGCCTACCGCTATGAGCTATGAGCTATGAGCTATGAGCCAAGAGCCAAGAGCCCACCGCCCACCGCCATCCCCGCTACACTGAGCACCCACCTGAGGACCGCGCCATGAATCGCCCTGAACGCCTTGAAGACCAGATCCAGTTCCTGCTTTCCACCATTGTTTTACGGGAGCTGCGGGACCCGGATCTGGGCTTCGTCACCATCACGGCTGTACGCCTTACGCCGGATCGCGGCCAGGCACGGGTCTACTTCACGGCCCTGCCCGTTGGTGGAAAGTCGGACGCCGCTCAGACCGCACTCAGCCGGAAAGCCCTGGGTCGCGCCGCTGGTTTCTTGCGCACCCATCTGGCCAAAGTGCTGGACATGAAGCGTGTGCCGGAGCTGAAATTTTTTCCCGATGCATCCCTTACCGAAGGCAACCGCATGGAAGAAATCCTTGCGGAGCTGGGAAAGGAGCGCGCTGGGCGGCCTCCAGATTCCGTGCCGGAATCTGGAGATGGAAAATGAAACATTCATATTCTTATTGAGGGATTTTGGATGGCGAAGAATTCCGGCAAGGAGCGTTATCATAGGAGTCTCTTGGGACAGTTCTTCACGCCTGCTCCGACGGCTGAGTTCATGGCATCCCTTTTCGAGCCGCTGCCTGAAGAAGTGCGGCTTCTCGATGCAGGAGCAGGTGAAGGGGCGCTCAGTCTCGCTGCGGTTCGTGAGCGATACCTTGACCCGTATCCTGACGCCCTTCCTGGGG
>JANOLT010000171.1:0-1974 GCA_031419915.1 Holophagaceae bacterium | reverse complement strand
CAGGCGTGCCGGCCCGGCCACCAGCCGGCGGTTCGTTCGACCCACATAGCGGCGCCCCACATGGGTGGGCTTCGGCTCTTCCACGAGGGGAATGGGTTGGTGGTGAGTTTTTTCGGATGAAGCAAAACGGCCTCAACCTGGGGCCGTTTTTTTTCGTGTCCAGCTATTTCCAAGGGCAGGCATCCGTCACTTGCATCCTGAAGGCTCCAGGTTCCAGGGTGAATTCCGCGCGGTCACGGGGTTCGGCGGGCTCGCCGTCGAGATGCCAGGGCAGGCTGCGATCGAGGTGGAGGATGGCTTTGAGAATGCGGCCTTCCTGGCGCAAATAGGTGCGGCCTCCTTCGCGGAAGAGCGAGGGCAGTTGCGTGAGAAGGTCCAGGTGGCGCGGCTTGGCGAGGGTCGCCCATTGCAGGATTCCATCGGTGGGATTCGCGTGGGGCGCGATCCAGAACCCCGAGCCATACTGCGGGAGATTGGCGATGCACAGGCTCCAGGCGCTTTCGGGAAGCTTCGGTTCGGGGCCCTTCCAGGCTGCCTGCAAAACATCCCTTCTCGATTGGGGTTCAGTTTCTTCGGGCTGAAGCGCATCCCAGCGCAGGCCAAAAGGCTCGAAGTCCCGCCACAATTTTATGGAGCGCTTGGCATAACTCAGGAAGCCGCGGGCGCCGCCGCCATCAAAGGCGTGGGCGATGGCCGCCTCGAAACCTGTGCCGCAGAGATTGAGAAAGGGCTCGCCATCCAGCCTGGGCAGGTCCATGCGCAGCTCACGGCCTTCGAGTAATCGCAGCACGGCACCACTCGGTTCCAGGGGCGTACGCAGGCCGCGCACCAAGCCGTTTCCGCTGCCACCGGGAACAGCCGCCAAGGGTACTGGGCAACCCGCAGCAGCGAGCGCGATTCCCGCGTGGTGGAGGGTGCCGTCGCCACCCCACACGAAGAGTGGCCCACCAGCGGCTTTGGCCTGCTCGATGTGAGGCGCGAAATCATAGGGGGGGCCGAAGGCGATGGGTTCGATGCGCGCGCGGTGGTCGGTCGGAAGCCCCGCCATGAGATCGTCTGGATCTTTCCGGGAAGTTCCTGCCCGAATGTTATAGAGCAGCGGCAGTTTCACTTCCATTCCCAGGCTTTCTGTATGGAGTTGCCCTGCACATCGAGGCTGAAGCGGCGGCCACCCAAGGCTGCTTCTTTATCGGGCTGGATGAAGTAGCGGACATGACCCTGCCCAAGGGATTGGCGGTAGACCTCGTGATGTTGGCTTTGCAGAAAAGATTGCTTTTGCTTGAGGCGCATCATGGTGGCCGAGCCGTGTAGGGGATTCCAGCTCCAGGGAAAGCGCGAAGCATTCGGAAACTCAGCGCAGGCGCCAGGTTCCAGGCTCCAAATCCGCAGGTATTTCTTTAATTCCGTCAGGGCAAGGCGATCTTCAACGACTGGGCCATCCGACTGGATGGCGAGATCCGCAAGGCGGAAGCCCCGGGTTTGAGCGGTGATCTGGTGGTCATAGCCGCTTTGTGCCAGCGCGCGGCCCAAAAAGCAGGCGGCGATCCAAAGGAGCGGAAGGAATACAATTGCGGTGCCGCAGGATCCGAGTTGTCGGAAGATTTTCATCTGGAGATCCACCGTGGAGGCGCCACGAATTCGATCTCTTGTCCTGTGGCGGGATGGTTCAGGGCCAACTTCCAGGCGTGCAATTCCAATTCCGGTGCTTCCTCTCCGCCATACAGCCAATCGCCCCGGACGGGCGCGTCCAGGCTTGCCAGATGCACTCTGATCTGGTGAGTGCGGCCCGTGCGGGGCTCAGCAATGATCCAGTGGCCCGTGGGAAGGCCTGCGCTTTCTTCGGTGGTGGCGGGCCGGAAATCCGTGATGGCATTTTTAGGTTCCATCAGGTCGCCTTCAACGCCGAAACGCCCAGGCACGGCATTCCGCAGGCGCCCGATGGGCCGATCCACGGTGCAGGCATCCAAAGGCTTG
>JANOLT010000170.1:0-4472 GCA_031419915.1 Holophagaceae bacterium | reverse complement strand
CCCAGCGCCACCGCGGGCACTAGCGCATCGCCGGTCTTACGCATGGGCAGACCAGCCTTGGGACGCATCTTCCAGAAGAACACGATGGCCGCGGCGATGATGCCACCGTGTATGGCTCCGCCCGCCCTCAACATGCCGATGGTGAAGATCTCGCTGAAGGCGATGTAGCCTTCTTCTCCCAGGGGCGTGAGCAGGCCCACGATGATCATCAACGCCTTGGATCCGATCACGCCCGCGATAAGTACCGTAATGGCCAGGTCCGTGATGGCATCGCTGGATAGGCCATCTAGGCGGCCTTGGCGCTTCGCAAGGACCAGCGCGGCGAAAAAGGCCAAGGCCATCATCAGGCCATAGGTTCCGAGGCCAAAATTACCGATATGAAAGAGATAGGGATGCATCAGGAATCCTCTTTCCGAATATCCCGGAGCCGCGCAGGCGGCAGATCCAGGGACGTGATGTCGAAGCTGATGATTTCACCGTAGGGTCTGAGCAGCGGCATGAGCTTGGTCACCACCAGAGGCCGGAAGGCCGCATAAAATTCCTGCGCCAGTAGCTCCTTAGGTTTCCCGCTGATGCGGAATTCCCGCACCTTTTCCGTGTGCAGTTCCTGGAGATTCGCATTTTCCAAATGGGGCTCCACCAACGCCAGCACCTGGTTTCGCACCGACGCGGGAAGGGGCCCGTGGTCCGCGGCCGACGCGGGCGCAAGCTTCACACTGGATGTGAGACGGCGCAGGGTCCACGCGGAATAAAGCAGGATGATTGCCAGCAAACCCAGGCAAATCAACATCCAGCGCCGCTCCGAGGGAGGGGCTGCTCCTTCCAGGTTGTGAGCGGTGGCGGGTTCGGTCATTTGGGTCATAGGCGGGCGAATGCAATCATAGAAAATACAGGAAAGGCCATCTGGGATTGTCGGGAAGCCGACGAGCATGGCAGGCTCGAAACGGAGGATCCATGCACAAGGGAAGCATCACGGCTCAGGAATTGGCTCAGGCGCTGAACGGCACCCTTCTCCATTGTCCATCAGGAATGCTCCTTCACGAAGTACGCTCGCTGGATGAAGCCGGGCCGGGGCATTTGAGTTTTCTCGCCAACCCCAAGTACGCACCCAAAGCTGTGAAAGCCGAAGCGGGCCTGATACTGGTGGACTCGAAAACCGATCTGGGCGAGCGCGCCGTGCTTGTAGTGGAAAATCCCTATTGGGCCTTCGCGCAGTGCATCGGATGGCTGCACCCCGAATCTGAACCCGAATGGGAGAAGACGCCCATCCATTCCACCGCTGAAATTAGCGCCGACGCTCAGCTAGCCCCCAACGTGACCATCGGCGCCCGCACGGTTGTGGGGGACGGCTGTGTTTTGCATCCGGGCGTTCACATCGGCGATGACTGCGTGCTTGGCGAGGGCTGCGAACTTTTTTCCGGCGTGGTGCTCTACCGGCGCACCAGGCTCGGGCAGAATGTGCGGATCCATGCGAACAGTGTTTTGGGCAGCGATGGCTACGGCTACGTGCTGGTGGATGGGCGGCATCAGAAAGTGCCGCAGATGGGCTGGGTGGAAGTGGGCGATGAAGTCGAGATCGGCGCCTGCGTCACCGTGGATCGTGGCGTGCTGGGACCGACGCGGATCGGCGCGGGCACCAAGGTGGACAACCAGTGCCAGATCGCCCACAACGTGCAGGTGGGCGAGCACTGCCTCATCGTGAGCATGACCGGCATCAGCGGCTCCTCAAAGATCGGCGACTACGTGACGCTCGCCGGAAAAGTGGGCGTCGTGGGCCACATCGAAATCGGCGCCCGCAGCATCGTCGGTGGCGGCAGCGTGGTGGCCAAGAGCCTGCCCGAAGGCAGCTTCGTCACCGGTTATCCCGCGCGTCCCCACAAAGAATGGGTGGAGTCGCAGGCCGCGGTGAACCGCCTGCCGAAAATCCTGAAGAAGCTTCAGCGCGGCTGAACGAGTGCAGGCTTAAAAGCGTTTGAGGTATTCAGAAGGCGTCAAAACCATCACGCCTTCTCGGATGGTTTTGGGAAAGTCGGCGAGGTTTCCCGTCACCAACACGGCACCTGTGGCTTTGGCCAGAGCCAGGAAAACAAGATCGTCCGGGTCAGGCCCTGGGTGAGTCCACGGATCTGGGTCGGGATTCTTGAAAGCCACGAAGAGGAGACGGTCGAGCCATGGTTTCCAAGCGCCCAGCTTCTCGAATTTGCGTCGGCTCAATACATCCTGGTATTCGTCCACAATCGCTGGGCAGACGTGAACAGGAACCTTGCGAAGGACCGCCGCCTCGACGATGGCGGACAGGGCGCTCTGAGGCTTGTGCCACGCGGACACCAGGATGTTGGTATCCAGAACGATGGCTCGGCTCAACGCTTAGCTCGCTTTTTCCGTGCGGCGCGAGCGGCCTTGATTTCGGCTTCCACATCCTCCATGGAGAGCTTGTCCAAACCTGATTCAACGGCCCGGGCCTGATTCTCGCGGAGGGCCATGACCGCCGCGAAGCCCTGTAGCTCGTCCAGGAGGTCCGCTGGGGTGTTCCGGGGAACGCGGAGCGCCAGAAACTCTTCGTCCCGTCCCTGAAGCAGAAAGGGGTCGAAGAAGCTTTCTGGCAAGGCTTTCCCGCCTTGGCGCTGGAAATCTCGAAGGGATAGGGTGTACATGCATGCCTCCCGTTCCATGATGTCGCCAAAACGGCGTCGAAGCAAAGTTTCGAATTCCAGGATGAAGCTCAGCGCGGCCGGGATAGCAGCCAAAGCTAGGCATGGGGCGGGCTGCGCTGAGGAATTAAAAACGGGGCTACAAGGCGCAAGATGATGGCCCAAATTCTTCACTGTCCGTCTGGTAGTGCAATGATGGTTTCAAGCGCCCGCTTCCACACCATCGTTGATTGTTTGCATCTATCCAATTTTTCCGTTAGGCATCCCGAGTCACGGACAAGACACCCCCAGATTTCGCGGTACGAATGAGGTCAAGCAGGAGACCAGAGCCCCAAGCCCTGGTCGCACTCATCCTTGAAGTATGGTTATTATCATTTACACCAATTCGCGTTAATAACAACCACCACTATCTTCACGAGTGAGAACAGCGACGATGCAACGAGGCCCCACCGGACATTTTGAAGTCACCAGCACCACGGGTGAGCCCGTGCGGGCTTTCGTGCCCGCGCCCCTGCCGCCCACACCACCGCTCGACTTCGGCGGCCCGCGCCAACGCCTGCTGGAGCAGGCACTGCTGGCTTGCGGCCGTCTGGATGGCATCACCGCCCTGCTACCCGATCCTGAGCTTTTTTTGTATGCCTATGTGCGCCGGGAGGCGGTGCTCTCCAGCCAGATCGAGGGTACCCAATCTTCTCTGTCCGACTTGCTGCTGTTTGAGTTGGACGAGGCGCCCGGTGTGCCCTTCGACGACGTGGTGGAGGTCTCCAACTATGTTGCCGCGCTGGAGCACGGCATGGCGCGGTTGCGGGACGGCTTTCCGCTCTCCAATCGCCTGCTGCGCGAGGTCCACGAAAAGCTTCTGGCGCGGGGGCGCGGGGCAGACCAGCAGCCCGGCGAATTTCGCCGCAGCCAGAACTGGATCGGCGGCACGCGCCCGGGCAACGCGCAGTTCGTCCCACCTCCGCCGCTGCAAGTCGAGCTTTGCATGGCTTCGCTCGAAATCTTCTTCCACGCTGAAGATGACGGCCTGCCATCGCTGGTGCGCGCTGCCCTCGCCCATGTCCAATTCGAGACCATCCACCCGTTTCTCGACGGCAACGGTCGCGTTGGACGGCTCTTGATCGCGCTCATGCTGTTCGATGCCGGCATGTTGCGTCAGCCGCTGTTGTACCTCTCGCTCTACTTCAAGCAGCACCGCGACGAATACTATCGCCTGCTGGATTCGGTGCGGCGAACGGGCGCCTGGGAAACCTGGCTCGACTTCTTCCTGGAAGGCGTGACGCAGACCGCGGGCCAGGCCGTAGATACCGCCTACCGCCAGCTGGCCTTGTTCCGCGACGACGCCGCCAAGGTGCAAAGCCTGGGCCGTGCCGCCGCCAATGCGCTACGCATGTTCAACGCCCTGCGCGCAAGGCCCCTGGCCACGCTGAACGACCTGGTCAAGCGCACCGGCGCAAGCTATCCCACGGTATCGCGTGCCGTGCAGGCCCTGGAGAAACTGGGCATCGTCGGCGAAATCACCGGCCGCAAACGCGAGCGCGTCTTCGCCTACCGGGCCTATCTGGCCATTCTCAACGAAGGCACGGAGCCGTTGTGAAATCGCTTGTCCAATTCGAGGCAAAGTCAGGTACCGGCGCGCCATGCATAGGTGGAAAACATTCGCTCGAAGACATCGCTCATTGCCACCCCTCCAGCGACTCCCGGCACTACTACCCAGTCCCGTTCTATCGTGTAGAAAATGACTCACCGCCAAGACGCCAAGAACGCCAAGGGCACACGTCATGTGCCAGCTTCGCGGATGGAATTCAGGCGGCCCGGCGG
>JANOLT010000169.1:0-1697 GCA_031419915.1 Holophagaceae bacterium | reverse complement strand
CCTTCCTCTTTTTTTGCTCTTCGTGGTCCCCTCGTTCGCGCCCGCCGCCCGCCGCGATGGGTGGTGCTCCGCAGCAGGTCGAAGGTCCAGCGTTTTTCTGGCCAAGGTGTTACGCCCCTCCAGCTATCGGGCGCAGCGCGCCCTCTGGCCTCACCCTTCACAGGCCGCCAGCGTATTCATCATCAACCCGGCGATGGTCAGGGGGCCCACGCCGCCGGGAACGGGCGTGACAGCGCGGGCCACCTGCATGGCTTCGCCGAAACGCACATCGCCGCAGAGTACGTGGCCCTTCTCCCGCAGCTTGGCAAGCTTGCCGGGTTCGGCGGCAAAAATGCGTTCGCCGAGTGATACATCCGTCACCCGGTTGATGCCCACATCCACAACGACCGCGCCAGATTTGATCCAACCGCCTTCCACCATGCCCGGCTTCCCGACTGCCGCCACGAGAATATCCGCTTCGCGACAAACGCCCGGGAGATCCTTCGTGCGACTGTGGGCGATGGTGACGGTGGCGTGTTCTTCGAGCAGCATCAGCGCCATGGGCTTGCCCACGATCTCGCTTCGGCCCAGCACCACGGCGCGCTGGCCCTTCATCTCCACGCCATGGGATTTCAACATCCGCATGCAGGCTGAGGGCGTACAAGGCCGCAAGCCCGGCAAACCTTCGAAGAGACGCCCCTGGTTCAACGGGTGGAATCCATCCACATCCTTGGCAGGACTGATGCGATGGAACGCGGCCCTGGAATCCAGATGCTTGGGCAGGGGCAGCTGCACCAAAATCCCATCCACGTCGGGGTCCGCATTCAGGCCTTCGATGAGCAGGTTCAGATCGCTTTGCGAGATGTCGGAAGATGGACGTCGCTCCACGGACCGGATACCCGTCTTGGCACAAGCCGCGATCTTACCCTTGACATACACCTGGCTTGCGGGGTCTTCACCCACCAGTACCACGGCCAGGCAAGGGGCACGGAGGCCCTTCTCTTTCCGTGCCTCCACGGCGATCCGCACTTCATCCAGCATCTGATCCGCGTAGGCCTTGCCGTCCAGAATCTGCGCCATGTGAGGCCTCCCTTTCAATTGAACCCGGATTTTGCGATTGCACTATCCCGTTGGCTTCAGGCTTCGGACTTCAGGCTTCAGGTTCGCATCATCCAAAGTACAAACCAATGCGAAGTGGTTCGCGGCCTGAAGCCTGTAGCCTGAAGCCTGAAGCCAGTTTCATCCCGCTCAAATACCAGGGTCCGGGTTGAATCATTGGAGCAGTGCACCTGGAAGGTTCTTAGGGGCCGTTTCGTGGTGGCCAGCGTTTTTCTGGCCAGCGCGTTACGGCCCCTCTATGCCGGCCCACCATCGAAATGACCACATTGCTTCGTGGCAACGGCCTTATTTCTCTTGAGAATTCACCAAAGCACCAGTACCCTTGAAGGTTGAGTACGGCTAGGCCATCCCATCCCAAGCAGTATGTTGGATCGGAACGGCCCTGACGGGTGGGTTCGACCCACCCTCAAGGTTTTTTTCGGTGAAGGTTTTTCTCGATAATAAATTTCTTTGGCGAAGGCAATCTTGGATCTCCAGAAACTTCAGGCCCCCATCGAAAAGCAACTGGCGTTGCTGGGTTTTGAATTGGTCTATCTGGAGAGCGTAAAGGAAGGCCGGGACTCGATCCTGCGGCTCTACATTGATCATCTGCACGGCGC
>JANOLT010000168.1:0-6107 GCA_031419915.1 Holophagaceae bacterium | reverse complement strand
CCGAACACCAGCAATAATGGGCGAATGCCGATGGAGGCAGCGGTACCAAAGCCTGCCAACAGTGATACCAGCGCCGTGGCGATCAGGGTCTTGCGGTTGCGCTCCAGGAATCGCTCACGCCCTGGCCCCTTGGCGCCAAGGCCCATGGGATCCAGGAAAGGCGTGAGCAGATACATGGCCAGCAGGTAGGTGCCGGTGATGACCGGATAGCGCCAACTCAAGCCCAGGCCCATCCATTTGTGAACGCCCAGCGTCATGAGCGCCGCGCCGATCGCCATCATCAGCGGCGTACCGAAAGCCGCAAGCATGAAGCGCGTGAAACGGCTGGGCGCGTCGCCGAGTTGTTCCATGGTGTCCACGACTTCGTCCACCAGCCATGTGGGCGTTGAAGCACCGGCGAGGACCCCCACCGTCTCGTTGCCCTTGAACTGGGTAAGATCCAACTCTGAAGCGGTTTCAACGTATTGAACGGGCTTGCCGTAGTGCGCAGCAAGCTCAGCCAGATGCTTTGTATTGCTTGAAGCTTTGCCACCCACGACAATGACGTAATCCACTGCTTGGGAGAGCTTTTGGGCCTCGTCCTGGCGCATCCAGGTGTCTTCGCAGATGGTGTTTTCCAGAATGCAGTCCCCGGCCCGGCCGCGGATGTAATCACTGATCTCGTTGTAGTCTTTCACTGTGTAAGTGGTCTGTGCCACCACGAGAACTTTTTTCAATTCCTCGGGACTCAGCTCCATGGCCTCTCCGAGATTGGCGACGATCTTGGAGCCGTGCTCAGCGAAGCTGCGGTGGGCGATGCTTTCCGCGTGGCCATGACTGCCAAGAATCACGGTGAAATAGCCCTTGGGGCTCCACTTCTTGATCTTGTTGTGGACCTTGGCGACCTCGGGGCAGGTGGCGTTGATGATCTTGATTTCACCGGTTTTTTGGCGGTCTTTGAGGCCTCGCAGATCCTGAATCGGAATGCCGTGGGCGCGGATCACCACCGTACCTCTGCCCACTTTGTCCGGTGACTCAACCACCGCCACGCCGCGCTTGCTGATGAGTTCCAGGGCTTGGGGATTGTGGATGATCGGGCCAAGGGTCTGAACGTTTTCCTGGCCGCTGTTGGAGGCTTCCAAAACCGCATCCATGGCGCGCTTGACACCCCAACAGAATCCAGCGGTTTTTGCGACGATCACCTTCATCAGCTGCCTTTCCTGACCAATCCAGTCGGACAATCCAGAATAGCGCCAAAAGGCCAGTTTCATCCCGTCCAGATGCAGGATCCGGGTTTATAAGAGTTGGATTCGATCCCCGGAAACCTTGATGACACCCTGTTCACGCAGCTGCCTCAACAATCTGGACAGAGTCTCGGGAGCCATACCCAACTGGGCCGCCAGGATTTTTTTGGGCACCTTCAAATGGAACGTGCCTTCCGGCGCATTTTTGGCGGCGTCCTCGATCCAGCGCCTGAGGCGCCCTGAGCCATCATTGCCGCTAAGCTGCTGCACCTGAAATGTCAGGCGATGGTGCCAGACCGCCAAGCCCTCCATGACCTTGAGGCTGAGATCCGGATCCTCTCTCAGTAGCGCGAGAAAAGGATCCTTTGGGAAATAGGCCAGCAGGGTGGCGCCCAGGGCTTCGGCGCTGGCGGGAAAGATGCCTCCGGAAAACATGGCGGCTTCGGCGAAACTGAACCCGGACCGCACCACATTGAGTGTGGTTTCGCCTCCAACTTTCGGCGCAGTGCGGTACAAGCGGATCTGGCCCTCCAGCACCACGAAGAATCCCGTGCAGGCATCCCCTTCGGTGAAAAGCAGTTGGCCAGGCTCCAGCTTTCGAAGCTGCATCGGCTCGCCCACCCGCGCTAGCTGGACCGAGTTCATGGAGAGGAACAACCCGGTCTTGGACCAGAGTCCCTGGTAGGCGGCGGCTTTCATCCCTTGATGGTAGGGCGAAGCTACACTGATTCTGAAAGTACTGGCCCTTCACATTGAATTCAAAGTACCTTTAGCAAACGCCAATTCCATACACATCAAGGATATTTGACTATGGCCGCACCGCTTCTGCCAGTCACCCTGACCTGCAATACGGACTTGCGCTTCATTGACCTGATCCAGGTCGTGGGCAGTGAATTGCTCAAACACATGAACTTTTCCCAGGAAGATGGCGAGCGGCTTTGGCTTGCCATCCAGGAAGGCATCGCCAACGCCATGCGGCACGGCAACAAGCTGGACAAGCAAAAGCCTGTGAAGGTCACCTTCACCCCCACCGCTGAAAAACTGGAGATCCGCATAGAGGATCTCGGCCCCGGTGTGGACTTGAGCACCGTGCCCAATCCAAACCTTCCGGAGAATCTCTTGAAACCCAGCGGCCGGGGAGTCTATTTCATGCGCGCTGTCATGGATAAAGTAGAACTGGAACATCGCGTGGATGGCAGCACCCTGGTGCTCGTGAAGTACCGCAAGGGACATGAAGAAGCCAGCGCCTGAACCACATCCTTAGTCCACCCGCGCTTCCGAACTGCCAAACTAGGCAGATGCCTGAAGATCGCCTATATCTGATCGACACTTTCGCGCTCATCTTTCGGGCCTACTACGCCAACATGCGCATGAAGAATGGCGCGGCGCACACCATGGCGCGGATGCTTCTGGCCATGGTGAACCAACACCAACCCACGCACCTCGCAGCGGTGTTTGATACGCCGGAGCCCACCTTCCGACACCAGATCTACCCGGACTACAAGGCCAACCGAGCCGAGATGCCGGAGGACCTGAAACCCCAGATCCAGCTCATTCGCGAACTCATCGAGGCCCTCAACATCCCCATCGTGCAGTTGCATGGATACGAGGCAGATGACGTGATGGGCACCCTTGCCAGGCAGGCCGCAAAGGAGAGCCTTCCTTCGGTCATCGTCAGCCCTGACAAAGATCTGCTGCAGCTCGTGGATGATGTGGGAAAAATCCAGGTACTCAACAATCGGGACGGTGAGGTGTGGATAGACCGTGCCGCCGTGAAGGAGCGCTTCGGCGTTTTCCCCGAGCAAGTGGTGGACATGCTGACCCTGATGGGAGATGCATCGGACAACGTGAAGGGCGTGCCGGGCATCGGCGAGAAGGGTGCGCAGGCATTGCTGGAGACTTACGGCTCTCTGGATGAAGTGCTGGCCCACAAGGATGAGCTGAAGCCCAGGCAGCGCGCGGGCATCGAGGAAGCTTTGGCGTGGATCGAGCTTTCCCGCCGCTTGGTCACCGTGGTGACGGATCTGAAACTGCCGGTGACGGTGCATGACCTTGCGTATAAAGGCGTGGATCAGGCCCAGGCCCGGGAAGCCTTTAAGCGCCTGGGTTTCCAGATGCTCACCAAAGAATTCACCGCCATCGGCGGAGGGGAAAGCGCGCCAACTCGCAAGTACCGCTGCGCCGCTTCGATGGCCGATCTTGATGCCGCGATTCATGAAATCCGTCAGGCGAAACGCTGCGGCCTGGATACAGAAACCACCAGCATTGACGCAACCCGTGGCCACATTGTGGGCATCAGCCTCGCGTGGAAACCCAACGAAGCACTCTACATTCCACTGGGCCATTTGAAGCCGCCGACCAAGGACACCGAAGGCTCCCTGCCGGGCCTGCTGCCAGATTCAGGTCTATGCGACTCCGAACTTGATTTGCGTGGAGACGCGGCGGACTACTTTGATTCACTCGCATCACATCTCGATCCGCGCAATCTCAAATTCCGCGATGTTCGAAGCAAACTGGGGCCGCTATTGTCGGACCCATCCATCGCCAAGGTCGGGCAAAACCTCAAGTACGACTTGCAGGTTCTATCGCGCCATGGCTTCGACGTGCAAGGTCTGGCGGGCGATAGCATGGTGCAAAGCTATCTGCTGGAATCCTCGCTGCGCCACAATCTGGACGACCTGAGCTCGCGTTGGCTGGATACCAAGCCGATCCCATTCGAGGCAGTCGTGGGCAAGGGCAAGGCGCAAAAACGCTTCGACGAAGCGGATTTCGATGAGGCGGTGCAGTACGCCGCCGAGGATGCGGATCTCGCACTACAGTTGGTGAACAAGATGGATGCCGCCATGCAAGATGCCCAACTACGGCGGCTTTACGACGAGGTGGATCTGCCGCTGGTGGAAGTCCTCGCGCTCCTGGAGCTTCGGGGAATTCGGGTGGACTTGAAGGTACTTTCCGAGCTGGCCAAGGACATGAATGCCCAGCGTGATGCGGCCGCCGTGCGCGTGACGGAACTGGCGGGAGAGGCCTTCAACCTGAACAGCCCATCGCAACTTGCGAAGATCCTCTACGGCAAATTGGGTCTGCCGGTCTTGCAGCGCACCGCCAAAACCAAGGCCCCCAGCACCGATGAAGACGTGCTCAGTGAACTGGCCCTGCGGGACGATGGCGAAATCGCACGTCAGCTACTGAAACATCGGCAGATGGTGAAGCTCCTGGGTACTTATGTTGAAGCTCTTCCCCAAATGGTGAATCCCGTCACGGGCCGCGTTCACACCAAGCTCCACGCGGCCGTGGTGGCTTCAGGGCGCCTGGCTTCCAGTGATCCCAACTTGCAGAACATCCCCATTCGCACCGAAGAAGGCCGCCGCATCCGTGGCGCGTTCGTTCCGGAAAAAGGATGGGTGCTACTGGACGCGGACTACTCGCAAATCGAATTGCGGGTGGTCGCGGCGCTGGCCCAGGATCCTGTGCTGCTGGGAGCCTTCGAAGCTGGTGAGGATATCCATCGCCGAACGGCTTCCGAAGTGATGGGTGTGCCATTGGGCCTGGTGACGAGCGATGACCGCGCCAAGGCCAAGGCCGTGAACTTCGGCCTGCTCTATGGCCAAGGCGCTTTCGCATTGGCCGCATCCTTAGGTATCACCACGAAGGAAGCCAAGGCCTTCATCGAACGCTATTTCGAGCGCATGCCGAAAGTCGCCACCTGGATCGAGACCACCAAGGAAAAAGCGCTGAAGGAACTGCTGGTGCGCACCCATTGGGGCCGCATCCGCCGCATTCCTGAACTGGAAAGCACGAATCAAGGCTTGAGGGCGGGTGGCCTCCGGGAAGCCGTGAACACAGTCGTGCAGGGCACCGCCGCCGACATCATGCGCCGCGCCATGGTGCGATTGCACCGGAAACTCAAGGCCGAAAACCTGCGCTCGCGGCTCCTGCTGCAGGTGCACGACGAGCTATTGATGGAAGCTCCTCCCGAAGAAGTCGCCAGGGCCTCCGAACTCTTGCGGGAAGCCATGGAGGGTGCCGATGATCTGGTGCCCTTGGGCGTCAAGCTCGCTGCGCAAGTGCGGACGGGTGAGAGCTGGCTGGCGTGCAAGTGACTTCGGCAATACTGGAACACTTGGAGAATGGTCCATGAAGATCCTGCTTGTCGGCTCCGGTGGCCGGGAACATGCCATTGCCCTGAAGCTCATGGCAGCCCCGACGCCGGTGGAGCTATTCGCCGCGCCGGGCAGCGACGCCATCGGGGACCTGGGAACCTGCCTGCCTTTCGCGGCGGATGACATTGCGGGAATCGTGGAATGGGCAGCGGAAAATCGCCCAGACCTTTCCATCATCGGCCCCGAAGGCCCACTGGTGGCCGGTCTCGCGGATGGCTTAAGAGCCTTGGGCTTGGTGGTATTCGGGCACGACGCGAAAACGTCCCGCCTGGAGGGGAGCAAATCCTTCGCGAAGGATTTCATGCATCGCTATGGCATCCCCTGCGCCGCCAGTGCCAGCGTCTCGGAACTGAACAATGGCGAAGCCATCATCAGTACATGGACCCATGGCTATCCCATCGTGCTGAAGGCTGATGGCTTGGCGGCAGGTAAGGGCGTGGTCCTGGCTGCCACCCAGGAAGAAGCCCTGGAAACCTTGCGTAGCTTTTTGAATGGCCAATTCGGCGATGCATCCAGAACTGTCTTGCTGGAAGCGCCGCTGTTTGGCATGGAGCTGAGCTTGCACGTATTGGTGGACGTGGATGCCAGCCACGCCCGCTATGTGATGCTGCCGGCCTGCCAGGACCACCAGCGCATTTTTGATGGGGACAAGGGGCCGAACACTGGCGGCATGGGGGCCTTCGGACCCATCCCTTTTCTGAAGGCCGACGACATCATGATGCTT
>JANOLT010000167.1:0-4305 GCA_031419915.1 Holophagaceae bacterium | reverse complement strand
GAGCCCGCCAAGTATGTTGCCAAGCTGCGTGTCTCCAAGACTGATTCGAACCCTCTGCTACTCAAATGCAAGATGGATCCAGCAGGCCACGGCGGCGCCTCAGGCCGCTACGATGTACTCAAGGACAAAGCCTTCGAAATGGCGTGGATGCTGGGGCAGGTGGGGATCAATAAATAGGGCGTCCGTCGGGATCCACAGACGGAGGACCAAATGTGCTTCAACGTATCGCCAACCCTTGATATCATTCTAAGAACGGCCCACCAGGCCGTTTCTTTTTGCCGGATGTTCAATGACGTTACAGGATCAGATCGCACGCCGCAGAACTTTTGCGATCATCAGCCATCCCGATGCGGGCAAGACCACGCTGACGGAAAAGTTGCTACTTTATGGCGGGGCCATTGATCGGGCGGGCTCCGTCAAGGCCCGCGAGGGCGGGGCTGCGGCTCATTCCGACTGGATGAGCATCGAACAGGAGCGCGGCATTTCGGTCACGTCGGCGGCCATGCAATTCGAATATCAGGGCCACTGCATCAACCTGCTGGACACGCCGGGCCACCAGGATTTCAGCGAGGATACGTACCGTGCGCTGACCGCGGCGGATTCCGTCGTGATGCTCCTGGACTGTGCCAAGGGCGTGGAAGAACAGACCAAAAAATTGTTTCGCGTGGCCAAGGAACGCAATCTCCCGATTTTCACCTTCGTGAATAAGCTGGACCGCCCGGGCCGCGAGCCCGTGGAACTGATTGATGAAGTCGAAGACATCTTCGGCCTGCACGCGGTGCCCATGACCTGGCCCATCGGCAGCGGTACGGACTTCAAGGGTGTCTACGTACGGGCGACAGGCCGGATCCAGCTGTTCGAGCGGGCCAAGGCCGGCCGCAAGGCCCGCATGGTCGGCGAAGGCAACCTGGAAGATCCAGAAATCGCGGCTTTGCTCACCAAGGCAGAACTCCAGCAACTCAAGGACGACGTGGATCTCATGAACCACGTGCTGCCGCCTTTTGATCAGGATGAGTTTTTGGCGGGGAAGCAATCGCCCATGTTCTTCGGCAGCGCCGTGAACAATTTCGGTGTGGCGGATTTCCTGGACGAGTTCCTGAACCTGGCGCCAGCGCCCGGTCCGCGGCCCCTCACGGATGGCGGCGTGGTGGCGCCGGAGCAAGCATTCACTGCTTTCGTGTTCAAAGTACAGGCCAATATGAACAAGGCCCACCGCGATCGCGTGGCCTTCGCGCGCATCGTCAGCGGTCATTTCGAACGGGGCATGGACGCGCTGCACGTGCGCGAAAAGAAGAACATCAAGCTCAACTACCCGCACATGTTTTTCGGCCGTGAACGACAGATCGTGGATGAAGCCTGGCCCGGCGACATTCTGGGCCTTATCAACCCCGGACTTTTTCGTATCGGCGATGTTATCAGCGCCGCCGGCCCTCTGGAATTCCATGCGGTGCCGAGATTTTCTCCCGAGCAGTTTTCATCTGTTCGCCTAGCCGATCCCGGTGCCCGCAAAGGCTTTTTGAAGGGTCTCGGACAGATCGCTGAAGAGGGCGTGGTGCAAGTCTTCTGGCCCAAGGGCGGCGCCCCGCTGCCGATCCTCGGTGCCGTGGGCCGCCTGCAATTCGAGGTCCTGGCCCATCGCATGAAAGACGAATATGCCTGTGCTGTGATATTGGAGCCCCGCAGCTTTCAGATGGCCCGGTGGTTAGGCGGTGGTTGGCCCGATCCAACGCGCTTCTGGGGTGAGCTGGTGGAAGACGGCGAAGGCAACCCAGCCGTGCTTTTCGAGAACGACTGGCAGCGTCGCACCACTGCGGAAAAAAATCCGGACATCGAGTTTTTGGAGCATCCGGTGAAGTAGGTTCAGGCTCCGCCCAGCGCCATCTCTTCCAGCAGGATTGAGAGCCCGGCGCTGCTGCCGTACCAGCGGAGATCGCTGCCCAGGGCCACGATGCGGGTTAGAAAATCACGGAGATTGCCGGCGAATGTGATCTTATCCACAGCCTCGCAGAGGACACCATCGCGGATGCGGAGGCCACTCGCACCCACGCTCAGATCCCCGCTGACGGGATCCACGGTATGCAGACCCATCAGCTCTGTGATCAGGACCCCGTTTCCGGCCATGCGGTACAGCTCCGCGGCGGATTTCTCTCCGGCCTTCGGAAAGAGGTTGAACAGCGTTACGCCCGGATTGCCCCCAAGGCCGCGGCTGGCGGTGCCCGTGGGGGCTTCGCCCATTTCCGCAGCGGTCTTCAGCGTGTGGAGGTAGGTCTTCAGCACGCCGTCTTCCACCAACACATTACGGCGCGTGGACAGGCCCTCGCCGTCCCAGGGCTCGCTTCCCAGGCCATTCAGCAGGCGACCGTCATCAATCAAGGTGAGAAGGGAGGAAGCGATGAGTTCGCCTTTCTTGCCCGCGAAAAGGCTGCGCTGCTTGAGCACCGATTCCGCCGAGAGCATCCCTGCGATGATACCGAAGAGATCCACGGCTACTTCGGGATGAAGCACCACCGGATACTTGCCTGCGGGCAGTGGCTTGGGGTTCAACTTCTGCTCTCCCTTGATTGCGGCTTCTGCGCCCACCGCCGCAAGATCGAAGCTGTCCGGATGGCGCCCCACGTCCCAGTGCCAGGAGGCCTGGCGGTCTTCTCCTTCGGCTACGGCCAGTTCGATGCTGGCGGAACAGCTCGATGCCACGTCGTAGGCCCGGACACCTTTCTGTGTGAGCAGCAAGGACGCGCCTTCGCCATCGGCCCAAGTGGCGCCGCGCACCGCTGCGACTTTGGAAGAAGTCTTTCGCGCTGAGTCTTCGAGCACATGGGCCCGCGCGATTCTTTGTTCAGCGGTCAGAGCCGCGCCCCGGCCATCGAAACGGCTGGGCAGATCATCCACACCTTCGGGATCCGCTTGCCGGATCCAAGGATCCTCGTCGCCCAGTTCGGAGAGTTCCCAAGCCTGGGCAAAGAGATCCTTGAAATCAGGACGGGAGAGATCCGTGGTGGTGGCGGAACCCACCTTGATGCCTTTGCCCCCCGAGCGCAAAACACGAACGCCAATGCCACCCCGTTTGGAAACGCTCAAGTCTTCCAGCTCGCCATTCTGGACTTTGGCCTTGCGGGAGCGGGACACGGAAACAAAGGCCTCAGCACCAGCGGCACCCAACTTTTCAGCGTGGCGGATGCCTTCCTGCAGCCGGGTTTCAAGGGATTCGGGGATGAACGATCGAAGCATTTTGGGCCTTGAGAATTGAACTACGCGGAGGGCAGCTTAGGAGCGGAGGAAAGCGGAGGAAGATGACTCAGGCGGCTCAGATCACCTGCGGAAGCGGTTCCGCCGTGCCGCCCACCACCAGGGCTGGGACCAAGATCGTGGGCAGGGCATCGCTGACGGGCACACCCTGGCCATCCTTGCCGCAGGTGCCGATATCGAAGTGGTGGAGGTCCGAGCCGATTCGGGTGATGGAAGCCAGCACCTCGGGGCCGCAGCCCGTGAGCGTCGCGTTCTTCACCGGGTACATGGCCACACCCTTTTCCACCCAGTAGCCTTCCGTGACCTGGAAAACGAAATTGCCGGTCACGGTGTCCACCTGTCCGCCACCCATGTGCTTCACCAGAAGCCCACGATCCAGATCCTTCAGGATGTCTTCGGGCGCTTCGTTCCCGGGGGCCAGGAAGGTATTGCGCATGCGGGGGATGGGGATGTGCCGGTAGCTTTCCCGGCGACCGTTGCCCGTGACCTCCACGCCCATCTTCCGAGCGGTCTTGCGGGACTGTAGATAATTTTTCAGGATGCCATTTTCGATGAGCACCACGCGGCTCACGGGGTTGCCCTCGTCATCCATGCTCTGGCTGCCCCGCTTGAAGGGCAGGGTGCCGTCGTCGATGATTGTGACGCCGCTTCCGGCCACCTTCTGGCCCAGTTTTCCCGCGAAGGCGCTCATGCCCGCCAGCGCGAGATCCGCCTCCAGCCCGTGACCGCAGGCTTCGTGGATCATGGTCCCCCCGGCGGACGAACTTAGGACGACCGGGAAGGTGCCTGCTGGAGCTGGTTGCGCATCGAGAGCCTGGATGCTCAGACGCACCGCTTCCTTGACGATTTTCGCCACGGCTTCATCGGTGAAGAGTTCAAATCCCTTGGTCTCACCCAGGGCCTGGTATCCGCTTTGGAGTTGCACGCCATCGCCGGAGGTGGCGTTGAGGCGCAGCACGCCTTGTGTGCGGTGATCCGCACTGAGGCTTGTGCGCCATGCGCCATCCTTCAATTCAGCGGATGCGACCCACACGCTTTGGGATGAATCGCCGTAGCCCA
>JANOLT010000166.1:0-8544 GCA_031419915.1 Holophagaceae bacterium | reverse complement strand
CGCGCCAATGGCACCCGCGAACAGGGAATCGGGATGGGATGCGATCCGGGTGGCCATCTTCTGTTTTTCCATTCCATCCTGCATGGCTTTGACCAGGCCCGCGTCCAGTGCCAGACCGCCGGTCATCATCACCACGCCCTGCTTGGCGTCGATCGCAGCAATGGACTTGAGCAGTTTGAGCAGGCGATCCGCCATGGATTCGTGGATGCCACGCAGGATGTCGCAGGGTGGAATCGAGCGGGACACCATGTTGATGACATCGGTTTCTGCGAGCACGGCGCAAATGCTGCTGACCTTTTCAGGGTTGGTGGATGAGAGCGAAAGCCCGGGAATTTCGTCTTGGGCGATGCCGAGATAGCGGGAGATGTTTTCCAGGAACTGGCCGGATCCCGACGCGCATTGGCTGGTCATGCGGTAGTTCAGGACCTTGCCCCGTTCATCCATGCAGATGGCGCGGCCGTGCAATGCGCCGATGTCGAGCACGGCGCGGGCTTCGGGGTTGAGGTAAAGGGCGCCGCGCGCGTGGGTAGTCATGGAATAGAAATGGCCCGTGGCGCCCGTGAAGCTCTCACCTTCACCGGTGGTGGCCACGTAATCCACATCGCTGCGCGAAAGGCCCGATTGTTTCAGAACGTCTTCGATGGATTCTTCGACGAGCTTGAAGGAATCCCGCTGGCGGATGCGGGCATCCCAACGGGCCAGCCATTCATACGATGCGCTTTCTTCACCTTCGGAACGGAAAAGGGCGGTCTTGATGACGCCGGATCCGACGTCCACTCCAATGGAAACGGTCATGGTCTCAATCTCCCGTCAATTGTTGACAGAACGGTGGGCGAAACTCGCTCCACCGAGTGCGCCGGTATAGATGGATTCAGCGCTGATGTTGATGGTCTTTTCCCCGTAATTCTCCTTGATCAACTGCCGGAGTTCCTTGACCGCCGCTTCATTCTTTGCGACGCCCCCCGTGAAGGTGAACTGATCGGTGACGCCGCCCGAGCGGGCGATGATGGACATGGCGCGCAGCATGATCGCCCGGTGCAGACCCGCCAGGATGTCTGGCCTTTTCTCGCCCAGGGAGAGGCGATCGCGCAACTCCGCCCCAGCGAATACGGTGCAGGTGGAGTTGATCCGCGTGGTCTTGGTGGCGGTCATGGCGATGGGCCCAAGCTCGTGCAGGCCGATCTTCATCTCGTCCGCGATGTAGCCCAGATAGCGCCCGCAGCCGGCGGCGCAGCGGTCGTTCATCTGGAAATTCGTGACGATGCCGTTCTCGTCCACCTGGATGCCCTTAGTGTCCTGGCCGCCGATATCCAGGACGGTGCGCGTGCCGGGGAACATCATGTGGGCGCCCAGGCCGTGGCAAAGGATCTCGGAACGGATGTGCTCCTTGGGAAAGGGGAGGCGTACCCGACCGTAGCCCGTTCCGACCACGTAGGTTTCTTCGAGTTCCAAGGCCAGCACTTTCTGCAGGGTGACCATGGCCTCAGCCTCGCTAACGTTCACGCCACCCATGTCCCCATAGGCTCTGGACAGACCGTTCAGCAATTGCTTCGCCACCATCTCGTCGGTGGAGACCATGGCTTCGATATCCAGGATGGACTTGTCGTAGATGTTCAGCAGGGCGTCGAAGCTGACGCCGGCTTCTTTGCTTACTTTTTCAGCGAGGCTCATGAACCGCGAGCCCGCTATGTCGCGAAAGAAATCGGATTTCCGGTTGGCTCCAGGCGCGTAGATCGCGGGGGCTTCGAGCTCGATCTGCCTGAAGACCGCTGCCAGGGCTTCCCTGAGGGCGTTCTTGGTGGCCGCGAAACGCGGATGGTCAAGATACATGTCGCAGGACGTTTCCAACTGAACCAGTTCCGCGAGGAACTGTTCCAGCCGGAAATTGCGTTCCAGGTTCGCCAGCAGCACGTCCACGCTTCCGTCATTCCCAAGCGCTTGGTGGAACAGTGTGAAACGCGCTCCGATCTTGGCTTCCTGCTTGGAGACCGAGGCGGCCACATCGTAATTGGATCTGGAGTTCGTAATGCCCCGGCCAAGAATTTTCTGATGCTCGTCCAGGACCACCGCCTTGGTGGTGGTGGATCCCAGATCAATGCCGATGAAGGTTTGCATGAAAATCCTTTACACGCCGACGGTCGCATTGCCGGTGATGAATCCGCCGGCTCGGCGTTTTTGATCGATCATCTGGAAATAGCTTTCCAGGCGATTCTTGACGTTGGCGGCCGAAAAATAGCGCGGGTCCACCAGATCGGTCTCGATGAAAGCACCCGGCTTGCCCGTGAGTTTCTCGATTTCGCGCAACATCACCAGCTGACCGGCGGAAAAACTGTTGCAGCTTTTGATGGAGTTGATCAGGAGACCATCGGCTTCGTATTCCTTGATGTTCCGGGCCAGCATGTCCACCCGGGTCGGGAGATTGCGGTTGGTGTAAACGCCCAGGCAGTAATCCGCCAGGCTTTCCAGTGGGTGGTCCGGATCGTGGCGGAAGCCATCGTAATCGTAGACGCCCCCAACCTTGGTGTAGGAGCTGGCCACCACCACGGCACCGGCCTCGGCAAACATCTGCCAGAACTCGCGGAACGAGGTCCAGTTCGGCGGGCCTTCCACCACCAGGCGGTATTTTTCTTCGGGCATGTCCCCGTCTAAGGTCTGGGCGCAAAGGCCTTTGGCGATGCGATCTTCGATTTCCAGGCGCAGCATGTCGTAGTACTCGATGGCTTCGTCGGTGCCACGGAAGGCCGTGAAAATCGGCCCCATGTAGTACACGCCGCCGAAGTAGCAATCAATGGGTGAGGGTCGGCGCTTGGATTGCTCCAGCATCCAGACGAGGTTGTTCTCGGCGATGGCCGATTTACGCAGGTACTCGCGCAGGCGATCGATATCGAACTTGATGCCGGAGATTTTTTCCATCGTCGGGATGACTTCGTCTTTCAGTTGTTTGACAATGTAGTCGCGCATGTTCTGGGTGGGCTGGCCATCCGCGGCGTAGGGCACATGCAACATCACCGTCGGGCATTTGTACTGCTCGCGCAGCAGCTCGAACCACTTCATGAACGTGAAGCAGCCGGAATAGCTCAACAGCAGCAGGTCCGGATCGCGGAAGGGCTTGCCGTTGGGGGCGATGTTGCCTTTGGCCATCATGCCGATGTCCGCCTTCACGTAGGTGCAGACATCCTCGGAGTGGCCTGAGCGCTCGGCTTCCTGGATCATGTCGCCGGACTTCTTGCGCATGGCGTTCTGGATCGCGTTGATTTCCGGCAGATTGTTCGCGATGTCAAAACACATGAGCAGCTCGTTGAGGTTTCCCGGCACGAAGGTGGACGACACCTTGCATTCGCCGCTGGTGATGCGGTCGTAGTTCCGGCTGATCATTTCCTTCTGTTTGAGTTGCGAATGGGATTTGGTGACTTCGGGTCCGCTCATACACCACTCCAAAGTTTGATGGAATCCGCGAAGGTGCCTGACTGCTCCCGGATCGGCTGCATCTGGCCGGAGTTTTCCGCAAACTGCAGGGTGATGTACGGAATGCCCTGGGCCTCAACCCGGCTGATCATCATCGGCTGGTCCAGCAGCGCGGGGTCGCAGAAGCTCGGTGCAGAGAAAATGACACCGTCGGCACTTCGCTTGCGGATGATTTCGAGAAGGTACCGACCCTTCACTTCCATGTCGGGTTCGTACTTCGCGGCGGTCTGGCCGGAATGGTGGAGGAAGGCCTGCGATAGGCTCATCAGCGGATCGCCATCGGTTTCGATATCCCCTTGGATCCAGCGATTCACCAACATGAAGTCGTCGTCCACGATGTAGCAGCCGGATAGCTCAAGAGACTTGATCAAGGGAAGCGGAGGCTGTTCGCAAAAGCCGCCCGTCAGGACGACGCGGCAGTTGTCCCGCATGGGCCGGTTCTCGGCCTCGGCGGCGGCGATGTATTCCTGCATCAATAGCGTGTGCTCTTCCGGTGGGAGCACCATGCCCGCCCGCATCAACAAGTAGACTTCGGCGGAGGGCGCCTTCCAGGGGAAGGTGGATCTGTAGTCGTAGACCTTGTTCACCCAGGCGCGATTCTCGTTGTAGACCGCGATGGAATGGTTGAGCTTTTCATCGGTGATTTTCTGGCCAGAAAGCCGCTCCAAGCCTTCTTTCAGTTCACGCAGCTCATTCACGTAGAAGACGCCGCCGACCTCATCCTTGAAGTTCTGGGGAACGTCGAAGTAGCGCACGTACTTGTCCTTGAACATGATTTTCCATACGCCACTCATGTTGCGGATGACATCGCACGTGGACGGAAACATCATGCCGTCCACGAAGTCGAGCCTGCCGGTGACCGCCAGCTCAAGGGTTGAGCGGGGAATGCGGCAGATGTAGCTCTGGTAGTAGGCATCACCGTGGATCACTTCCAGATCCGCCCCTCCTCCGAGAATGCCCAGGGGCAACATTCCGGCCGCATGGATGATCTCGCGGGGCACATAGACCGGCATGTAGCCGATCACCCCGCGCCCGGACTGGGCGGCCTTCCACTCGCGGGCTCGGGTGAAATCAAGATCATCGAAAATCGCCTGGCAGAAGGCGACGATTTCGTGGACGGAGCGAAGGTTCATCGTTCCCGCTCCTGGGCGGCGGGCATCAGGCTTTCGATCAGTTCCTCGGTCCACGGAATGCCCTTGGCCAGGCCTTGGCGCAGCTTGACGAAATCAATTTCGCGCCCCGTTTCCTTGGTGCCCTCGTTGAAGGCGCGGAAGCCAGCGCGGGCTTCGTTCATCATGTTGAGGGCCAGCCAGGCGCGAGCATTCTCCTTGTTCCGGTTCCAGGCATCCAGCTTGGGCTTGCGCAATTCCTCTAGGCTCTTGGTCATGCATTCCGGGAAGGTTTCGATGAGCTTGCCGCAAAGTTCCTCGACTTTTTCGTCCAGCAGGCTGAGGTCAATCTGGCCGCCCTTGATCATTGCAAGACCTTCCTTCAGTTCAGCGCCAACCTTGAACTCTCCATGAACGATCCGTCCGAACTCATCCATCATGCGGTCGGTGATCACAGTGGGATTGGCCATGAAGCGGCCATCCACCTTCAGGGCCGGAACCAGGCCGGAGATGATGCCAAGGCGGGCGGCTTTGTGGGCCGAAAAGGGCTCGCAGAGCGTGCCGGAAACCATGGCCTGTTCGCAGCCGATCATGACCGGCAGGAAATCCGTCGCGCCGCCGATGGCCGCGGAGCCATGCTTGGGGCCGGCCTGTCCGAAATTAGCGAGATCCTGGGCGATGGTGAAATCACAGGCCATGCCGATCTCCTGGCCGCCGCCGATGCGCATGCCGTTGACCCGGCAGATCACGGGCTTGTCGCAGCCCAGGATGCTGGAAACCATGTCATTGAACAGCCGCATGTACTGCCGGTATTCCTGCGGGTTTCCGGCGTAATATTCGGCGTATTCCTTGGTGTTGCCGCCCGTGCAAAATGCTTTTTCACCCGTGCCGGTGAAGACCACGGCGTTGACTTCCCGATCCACGGAGGCCCGGCGGAAGGCCAGGATCAGGGCCTTCACCATTTCTGTTGTGTAGGAATTGAATTGCTTGGGATTATTGAGAATTATCCACGCGTTGAAGAGCCCCTCAGCTGGAGAGCCGTCCCGGCGCTTGGCGGGGCGCTTTTCATAGCGAACCAGGCCGTCACAAAGATCCTCCACTTTCGTGGAGACCAGATTGTGGTCATTCAGGGTGGTAGGGGCCGTTTTGGCGGCGATTTCTTCTGTGGTGGCCATCGCTTCTCCGTGATTCGTCCTCACCGGCTGAGGTCTGTATCAATTATCGTTAGTGTGGATGGGTTTGGTCAGAATCAGCCGCTGGGATTGGTGGAAACCACACTTGTGAAGGAAGCGATTCAGATCGAAATCCTCGGGCGACACCTGGGTCCGAACATACTCAACCTTTAAGGTCGAAAGATTGAGCAGTAACTGGGAAAGGAGTGCGTGTCCGATGCCAGAGCCCGCAAAGGCGGGATGGACTCCGATGGCATTAATCACGGCCGTCATATCAACCTTGCCGAATTCACCGAAATCAACGCGTGCCATGACATATCCGGTGAGAACTCCATCATCTTCAGCGACCAGAGAGACTCTGATGCCCGATTCCGTGAGCATCTCCCGGAACTTGGTGGAATAGTAGGCGGCACGATCCCGGCCCGTCAGGCTGTGATCAATGCGGACGACTTCCGCCAGGTCGGATTGGCCAAGCGAGCGGACCAGAACGCGGTCTCTGGATAAATCGTTCTGGTCATCCCGATCACTGCGGCGATCTTGCACAGATTCACCCATCTTCTCATCAAGGGGTGACGTATCCCGCTCAATGATCTGATGAGAGGAAAGACCAAAATCGGTGGAAGACAAGAACTGGACCATATTGTGATCAGCCCAATCAACTTGCGTTTTTAGAAGGCCGACATTTTTTACACGCAACTGTGCTTCAATTTCGCGTATTAACGCTTTGCCTATGCCCTGCCCTTGGACATCAGGATCCACGCCAATGACATCCAAAACCGCGACCGCATCCCTGCTGCCGAATTCGCCGGTTTGGATCCTGGCGAAGGCATAGCCCGCCAGATTTCCAAGGTCCATCGCGCCGCAGGTGATAAAGCTGTCGGGATCTGCGGCCGCAGCGGAAAAGCGTTTTTCCAGGAAACCCCTTCTTGGATGTCCGGCCATCCGGCTCTCGATTTCGGAAACCCGGTCCAAGTCATCTGGCTGGAGCGAACGAATAATCAATTCGGGCATTGCCTTTTTCCTCCCCCGATGCCTAGATCCAAGTGTGGTGGTGGTTACCTGTAGTAACATCCCACTAAGCGCCTGAATTGAGGGATCTCATTGAGTGACCAATGTCTCGTTTTCTGAACCTTGAAGGACGGGTCGCGGTGGTCACCGGTGGGGCCAGCGGGATCGGGTTGGCCATCACACGCGCCCTGATGAACCAGGGCGCCAGTGTGCATGTGTTTGATATTTCTGAAGGTGACAGGCCGCTGGAAGCCCCATGCCAATTCCATCCGGTGGATATCGCCGATCCCAAGGCGGTGACCCAGGCCGTCGCGCAGATTTCCGACCCCGTCAGTCTGCTTGTAAACAACGCTGGCATCACCCGCGATCGGAGCACGATCAAGATGAGCGATGAGGAATGGGCCTCGGTGATATCCGTCAACCTGACGGGAGCCTTCAACATGGTGCGGGCCTTGGCGCCCGGGATGGTAAAGGCCCGGTATGGGCGGATCGTCAATATCACGTCCATCAACGGAATTCGCGGGAAATTTGGCCAGGCGAACTACAGCGCCTCCAAGGCGGGTCTCATCGGCCTGACCAAAACGTGGGCCCGGGAATTCGGCCCCAAGGGGATCACGGTCAATGCGGTGGCACCGGGCATGGTCATGACTGCTATGGCCTTGGCGCTTCCGGAAGAACTGCGCGAACAGGCCATGGATGAACGCGTACTGCCCACGCTGGCCGAGCCCGAAGATATCGCCAATGCGGTTCTGTTCCTGCTTTCCGACGCCGCCCGGATGATCACCGGAGAAGTTATCCGGGTGGATGCGGGGCAGTGCATCTAGGCCTACTTCCAGATCTCCCGCCTGGCAATTTCCAGGGCCTCCCGATCCTCTGGATGCGCCAGTTTGATGAGTGCCTTGGCGCGCTCGTGGAGGGTCTTCCCGGCCAGGTCCGCCACGCCGTACTCAGTGACGACGTAATGCACGTGGGCCCGTGTGGTGACTACTCCGGCCCCGGCTCTGAGCTGTGGGACGATGCGCGCGTGACCTTTCTTCGAACGGCTGGGCAGGGCGATGATGGGTTTGCCGCCGGGCGAGAGGGAGGCGCCGCGGATGAAATCCATCTGCCCCCCCACGCCGGAGATGATGCGGCTGCCAATGGAATCCGCGCAGACCTGGCCGGTGAGATCCACTTCCACCGCCGAGTTGATGGCAGTAGCTTTCGGGTTGCGGGCGATGATGGTTGGATTGTTGATGTAGGCGATATCCAGCAGCACCGCCGAAGGGTTGTCGTCGATGAAATCGTAGAGGGCCCGCGAGCCCGTGACGAAGCCGCCGATGGTCTTTCCGGGATGCACTTTCTTCTGGCTGTTGTCCACGGCGCCGGACTGGAGCAGGGCCAGGGCGCCGTCGCTCCACATCTCGGTGTGGATGCCCAGGTGCTTGTGGTGGTGCAGGGCCGCCAGAACCACGTCGGGTACCGCGCCGATGCCCATCTGAAGCGTGGCGCCGTCCTCGATGAGGGAACCGGCGTTCCGCCCGAGGGCCCGCTCGATGTCAGTCAAGGGCGCCGCGGGAGCTTCCGGAATTTCTTCGTCCACTTCGACCCAGTGATGAATCTGATCAATGTGGATGAATCCATCCCCATGAACCCGCGGCATTCGAGGATTCACCTGGGCGATGATCACCTTTGCGGTATCCGCTGCGGCGCGGGCCACGTCCACGGATGTCCCCAAGGTGCAGTACCCGTGGGCGTCCGGCGGGCTTACATGGAGCAGGGCGACGTCGGGCGTCCGGCGTCCCGATCGC
>JANOLT010000165.1:0-4179 GCA_031419915.1 Holophagaceae bacterium | reverse complement strand
CCCGATCCGAGCCTTTCTCTTGGCATCCAGAACGACGGATTCAAGAAAATCCAGGTCGGGATGATGGAGACATCCTATTACCAGGTCATGCTCACCCAGCCGCTGCCATGGCCCGGGAAACGAGGCATACGAGGCGAAGTCGCGGGAATTGGCGCGGACATCTCGAAGCTGGTGGTTGAGCGGACGCGATTGAGCCTTCAAGCAGATGTCAAACGCGCATATTACGGGCTGCTGCTGGTGCGCGGCCAACTCCGGTTGATCGAGGATCAGGCGATCTTCCTTGAGCAGGCGCAGGCCATCACCCAGACGCGCTACGAGGTCGGGCAGGGCTCCCAGGCGGATCTGCTGCGGGCGCAGCTGGAGCGGAACCGCCTCAGCCAGAGCCGCCTGTCGCTGCAGGCCGAGGAACAGGTTCTATTGGCAACGATCAATCGTCTGCGTGGGGCTACCGAAGAATCACCCATCCCGACGACGGCAACACTTGAAGCGACTCAATTCAAGTCCGTGCCAGTCAACCAGACCCTGGCCCTGGCAGAGGCCCGCAGCCCCGAGCTTCAAGCGGCTCGGCTCGGCGTAAAACAGGCCGAGCGAAGCCTGGACCTGGCCAAGCTGGACCGTCGGCCCGACTTTGCGGTGAGCGCGGGGGTTATGCCCCGCGGCGCACTCGAACCCATGTGGCAGGTGGGCGTTTCCATCTCCCTTCCGGTCTGGTCCAAGCAGAAGCAGCAGCGGGCGGTCGCCGAGCAGGACTGGCGCCGCAAGTCCCAAGGTTCGGAGGCGTCCAGCGTGCAGAACCTCCTGAACCAGCGCATCCGGGAGCGATCCGCCCAGATGACGGGAACCCTTGGAGCCCTCAATATCTACCGGGACGGTCTCCTGGTGCAAAGCGAGGCCAGTTTCCAAGCCAACCTCGCGCAATACGAGACCGGGCGCGCTCCATTCCTGAGCGTCCTGGAGTCCCTCAATGGATGGGTGGCGGATCGGGGCGGGCTGTTGCAGGCGGTAGCCCAAGCCAAGGCCATCGAAATCGCCCAGGAGGAGTTCAACCTCGGCGGCACTCCTCCCATTTCCGCTCCAGGCCTCGGGAGCCCAGCCATCGGCATGGGCGGGTCCCCATCGGGTTCGGGAGCCGCCAAGTCCTCACTCTCAAAATCCGGCGGCTCTCCCTCAAAGGGTGAGTCCACCGGCGCCATGAAGTCCATGTGATCCGGAGTTCCCCATGAGTAACGAAATGTACGAACAGCCCCCAAAACCCTCCTGGAAACTCCGGACCCTGGGCTTGGTGGCCCTTGGATTGGTCGCGGGCGTGGGAGGAACCCTCCTCTTAAGGCCCGGCTCCCATAAACCCGTAGCCGCCACAGATCCGGCCCCGAAGAAGCAGATGTACCAATGCCCCATGCATCCCCAGATCATGATGGATCACGAAGGGGATTGCCCCATCTGCGGCATGAAGCTGGTGCTCATTGAGGGCAGCGGGGATGCCAAGCCTCCCGGCGACCGGGGAAAGATCGTCTTCTACCGCTCTCCGATGAACCCATCCATGACTTCTCCCACCCCCATGAAGGACGAGATGGGCATGGATTACGTCCCCACCTATGAGGGAGACCTCAAGGGCGAGGGCTCCTCCGTGGAGGGCCGCGTCGCGGTCACCATCGATCATGAGCGACAGCAACTCATCGGGCTGAAGACCGCGCGAGTCGTGGAAGGCCCGGTAAGCGGCGAACTCCGCACCACGGCCCGGCTGGCGGTGGACGAAACCCGGGTCCGCAAGGTGAACGTCAAGGTGGAGGGCTTTGTAGAAAAGCTCTTCGTGGATTTCACAGGCAAGTCCGTGGCGAAGGGGCAGCCCCTCTTCAGCCTCTACAGTCCCGAATTCGTGAGCGCCCAGAGGGAGTACCTCCTGGCCATCAAAACCCAAAAGGCTCTGGCTTCGGGCTCCATGAGCAGCAGCGGCGATGAGCTTCTGGCGGCCGCGAAGCGGCGCCTCACCCTTTGGGATGTCCCGAAGGAAGTGTTTGAGCACCTGGAACAGACGGGGGAGGTCCAGCGGGCCCTCACCCTGAGGTCCCCCATTTCCGGGATCGTCACAGTGAAGAACGTGGTCGAAGGCGCCCGCATCACGTCCGCGGACATCCCCTTCGAGATCACCGATCTGAGCCGTGTGTGGGCCCTGGCGGATGTCTACGAGAAGGAGCTGGGCGGCGTGAAGGTCGGACAGGCGGCTACTCTGACCCTGTTCGCCTATCCCGGAAAGACCTTCAAGGGTCGAGTGGTCTTCGTGGATCCCATCCTTGACCCCAAAACACGCACCGCCAAAGTGCGTCTGGAGTTCCCCAACCCCAAAGGGGATCTCAAGCCCGAACTCTTTGGGGAGGCCCTGCTGAAGGGACCTGGTCGCAAGGGCATCCTCGTACCCCTGGATGCCGTTCTGGATGCAGGGACCCAAAAGGTCGTATTCATCGCCCTCGGGGATGGGCGGTTCGAACCCAGGGAAGTCAGCACCGGCCTCACGGTGGGTGAACAGGTCGAAGTGCTCGCCGGACTGAAGCCCGGAGAGGAAGTGATCGTCCGCGCCAACTTTCTGGTGGATTCAGAATCCCGCCTGAAGGCCGCCCTGGCCCACCTGAGTCAGAAGAGTGAATCGAAACCCGACGCCGCGCCCAGCGGCCACCAGCACTGAGGAGGCCGTCATGAGTGGAAACTACGCCTACGATCCAGAACACCCGACCTTCCTCCAAAAAATCATCAGGTTCTCCGCCAACAACCGTTGGCTGGTGATGGCCACCTCGGCCCTCCTCATCGCTCTGTCTTTCTGGACCATGCGGACCATCCCCATGGACGCCCTGCCGGATTTGTCCGACACGCAGGTGATCGTGTACTCCAAGTGGGACAGGAGCCCCGACATCGTTGAGGATCAGGTCACCTATCCCATCGTCACCAGCCTGCTCGGCGCGCCGAAGGTCAAGGCTGTCCGGGGGCTCTCGGATTTCGGATTCTCCTACGTCTACGTCATCTTCGAAGACGGCACCGATATCTACTGGGCGCGGTCCCGGGTGCTGGAATCCCTCTGGAAGATCACGGCCAACCTCCCCCCAGGCGTGAAAACCGAACTGGGGCCGGATGCCACCAGCGTGGGCTGGGTGTATCAATACGCCCTGGTGGATCACTCTGGCCAACACAGCATGGATGAAATAAGGTCCTATCAGGATTGGTTCCTGCGCTACTCGATCCAGAGCGTGCCCGGCGTGGCGGAAGTGGCCACGGTGGGAGGCCAGGCCCGGCAATTCCAGGTGAGCATCAACCCCAACAAACTCGCCTCCTACGGCATCCCCATCGACGCAGTGATCCAGGCCGTGAAATCCGCCAACTCAGAAGTCGGTGGGCGCCTGGTGGAATACAGCGGGCGCGAGTACATGGTCCGGGGCCGAGGCTACGTGAAGACCACGAAGGACCTGGAAAGCGCCGTGCTCAAGGCGGAAAACGGCACGCCCGTGCGCCTCGGGGACGTGGCGACAGTAAGTCTCGGACCTGAAATGCGCCGCGGCCTGGCAGACCTGGATGGCCACGGCGACGTGGTCGGTGGCATCGTCATCATGCGCCAGGGGGAGAACGCGCTCAACGTCATCGAGCGAGTCAAGACCCGTCTCGTCGAACTGAAGGGAAGCCTCCCCAAAGGCGTGGAAGTGGTTCCCGTCTATGACCGCTCGGTACTGATCCAGAGCGCCATCAAGACCGTGAAGCACAAGCTTATCGAGGAAATGATCATCGTCTCGATCATCATCCTCATCTTCCTGTGGCACGTGCCCTCCGCCATCGTGCCCATCGTCACGATTCCCGTGTCCGTGGCGCTGGCCTTCATTCCCATGTACGGCATCGGCCAGAACGCGAACCTCATGAGCCTGGCGGGCATCGCCATCTCCATCGGTGTGCTGGTGGACGGCGCCATCGTCGAGGTTGAGAACGCCTACAGGAAGATCGAAAAATGGATCGAGGCGGGCAAGCCCGGGAGTTTCTACGAAGTCAGGCTGGGAGCCCTGATGGAGGTCGGACCCTCCGTCTTCTTCAGCCTGCTGGTGGTGGCCGTGAGCTTCTTGCCCGTCTTCACTCTGCTGGACCAGGAAGGCCGACTCTTCAAACCCCTGGCCTATTCCAAGAACCTGGCCATGGCCATCGCCGCCA
>JANOLT010000164.1:0-1707 GCA_031419915.1 Holophagaceae bacterium | reverse complement strand
CCCCTGGTGGACTTTCTCGAAGCCTTCCCTGAGCAGGTCACCCAAGAGGCCCTGGTCCATCTTGTGGGTGTCACGGCCTTGGGCATAGCGAAAGCGGGCCAGGGCGGTATCTGGGACGGTCGCGGATGGATATTTTTGCGGGGATCGGTGCCCGCCTTTCCCACCAATCCAGGCAAGGGCTGGATCAGCCTGCCCTGGACCCATGGAGATGAAATCTACGGTCACCTGGTGCTCAGGACTCCAAACGCTCCCCCGGCCCTGGAGCTGTTGCTTTCCATCTCGGCACCGCTACTGGCCTGGCGGCAGGCCGAGGCCCTGCGGAGCGATCAGAACAGGGCTCTGGCCTTGCAGCTGGCGCGGCTCAACACCGTATTTGACCTCACGCGATCCCTCGGTGAGGTGAACACCAAGCCAGACCTCATCCGCCTGATGGCTTCCACGATCATGGGCGAATTCCGCATTCCCCGGATGCTCGTGCTGGATCCGGATGGAACCGTGCTGCTTAACAAAGGCCTAGGTGTCCTGCCCACCCAGATCTCAGGCACCGCCCTGCAATCGGTGCTTTCAGAAAAAGCCCTGGTCCACGCCATCGAGATCCTGGATCAAGCCCACAGCCACGGATTCGCTTATGCCGCAGAACCCACCGTGGGGCGCCTGAGCGAAGAGGATGAAGTTTTCTTGCAGACTTTGCTGAATCTCACTTCCAGTCAGCTCACAAGCCTGGATCTTCGGGAAAGCCAGATTTTGACCTTGAAGATGGAAAAGGATCTGGATCTGGCCCGCAACATCCAACGCCAGATCTTGCCTCAAGTGCTGCCAGAGCCCGATGGCTGGCAGTGCGCCGGAGCGAACCTTCCCTTTCAGGCCGTGGGTGGTGATCTCTATGACGTGTGGATGGCCGTGGATCCAGCGGGTTCCGTGGAGGCTGAAGCCGAACGCCTGCACCTCGCCGTGGGGGATATCTCAGGCAAAGGCCTGCCTGCCTCGCTGATGATGACCCAGCTTTCCACCTTTCTACGCGCCCGGGCCGACCGCCGTGTGAAGGACTGGGGGCGTCTCGCCAACCGGTTGAACGCGCGCATGAACCAGGTGCGGGACCGCAATCGCTACGCCACACTTTTCGCCGGCAGCCTCAATCCTGAGACTGGTGATTTGCGCTACGTGAACGGAGGCCACAACCCGCCGCTGCTCGTGCCTGCCGACGGCAGCTCGGTGATCCGCCTGAGCCCCACGGGTCCCATGGTGGGCCTGCTCCCCGGTGCCACTTTCGGCGAAGGCCGCGCCCTCATGCGACCCGGCGACGTGCTCGTGATTTTCACCGATGGCCTGGTGGAAGCCGAGAATCCCGAAACCGGCGAAGACCTGGGAGAACAGGCAATCATCAATGTGGTGCGCAACCACCAGGCCGCCAGCGCCGATGACATCTTCGAGCAGATTCTGGTAGCCACCTTCAAACACCTAGGCGACGGCCCCTTCAGGGACGACGTGACGCTGGTGGTGGTGAAACGGAAGGGTGAAGAGGGCAGGTCCTAGGCTGTGGGCTGTGGGCTCGATGTTGTGGGCTGGGAGCTGTGGGAACTGGGCTGTGAAGCATGGTGCCACGATGCACGCTGGCCCCTTCGCTCGATTGCCTTCGGTCTTAAACTGTTCATGGAGCGCACCCATGAACCAATTCAAGACTCTTTTCCTCATCGCCGGACTGACGGG
>JANOLT010000163.1:0-4100 GCA_031419915.1 Holophagaceae bacterium | reverse complement strand
GGCTTCGACGCTCTCGCGTCTCAGCCTTTTCCTAACCCCGCGCCATTGCCGATCGGAGATTCGAATCCTTCCTCTTGTAATGGAAACGGCACCCCAATGTGGAGTGCCGTTTCATTTCTAAATGGTCGGGGCGAGAGGATTCGAACCTCCGACCCTCTGCTCCCAAAGCAGATGCGCTACCAGGCTGCGCCACGCCCCGAATGTCTTAGTCTAGCGGGTTATTTGGATGGGGCGTTGGCAGAGATCTTGGGGGCCATGATGTTCCAGCCGGCGCGCTGCAAGTCCATCATGTTCCCAGCGAGGCCCACGAGCATGAGGGTCTCCTGTTCGTCGCCACCCATTTTCTTGGCGCCCGCGGGGGGCAGAGCCACGATTTGGGAAGACTTGAGATCCTTGGTCCAGTTCAGGTTCAGGTCAAAGGCGATCTTCTTCTGCTGGCTATTGAGCTCACCGGCGATGGTCTTCATCAGGCCGTTAGCGTCATAGGAAATGCGCAAACCGCCAGGGCCGCCAAAGCCCTTGCTGTGATTGCCGATGTCGATGCTCTGGAGCTTGCCTTTGTTGTAGCTGAAATCGAAACTTGTGCGGATGCCGTTGGCTTCGTTGGTGTAGTTGAGCTTGCGAGGCAGCTTGGATGTCTTTTCGAAGGTCAGGTCCATGCGGCCGCGCTTCCATAAGCCCAGGGTTTCGCTCAAATTCTGCTCACGTTTTTTCGGGTCATAGGCGTCGGTGGGCGCGTTGAAGGTGAGCGTCTGAAGGGTCTCGCCACCCGAAGTCTCTTCCTTGCCCAGGGTCGCAGTGAACGCACTGGATTCGGCGTAGACCTTGCGAACATCAATGATCACTTCGCGAAACCAACCCATGTAGGAAAGGGGGGCGTCCGCCGGACCGGGATCCACGCGGGTCGTGTAGGCGTTCAATTCCTTGCTGTACCGGAATCCCTTGTTGCCCACGCGGGTCCAGATGCCAGTGCCGAGATCGCCGCTGAAATCAGTCTTGAAGTCGCCATTGGCGAAGTAGGTGGTCTTGATGTTCACGTTGGCATTACCGCTTTTGGTGGCCCCACCCTTTATCTGACCGCCGGTGTCTGTAGCGACCTTCGCGTTGATCGCAGAGGCAGAAAGAATCACCCTGATGGAACCCTCCATCTGAACGGCTGTGATGTTCTGGTAGGGCTGGCCGAACCAGGCGGTGTTGACTGAATCCAGGACCGATGAAAGGGTTTCCTTGGCGAACTTGGCTTCCAGGGAATTGGCCTTGGGCGCTTCTTTAGTGGCCTTGCCGGCCTTGTTGGCCTTCTCCACTGGCTTCTTTGTCTGAGGGGCTGGTGGGGCCGGTGTCAGGGCGGTCTGGGCGGCCAGGATGGCGGTGAGACTGAAGGGCAGCACGTTCATCAAGCGCATGTAGAACTCCTATATATGAAAATCAGTGACGTGGTCGAATTTTTGTTCCCGTTTACGGCGGCCAAAACAGGCCTTGCATAGCGCCAGGGACGCCTCTTGCGGAACAAAGCTCAGGTATTCGGATGTCCCGCACTCCACACAAGTGATGTGAGTGAGCACTTGGGTTCCCGCGCTTCGTGATTTAGAAGTCCGATGGAATTCCTTGGCATAGCATTCAGGGCAGAGAAAAAATTTCTGATCCGGCGTGACTGTAAAGCCAGATCCACAGGTGGCACATGTCTTCTCGCGCAGCGTTGGCACATCGGTTCGCGGCGTTGGTTTCTGCAGGCGCACGACCCCAGAGGCTTCCGGGCTCGGACCAGCCGGTCCGCGGGGGTAAGAACCATTGGTAGCCATCAAATGCTCGAACATCCCTTCTGGATAAAAGGAAAGTCTAACATTTCATCCGAATTCGATCGTGCGCGAAGATTGACAGGCACGCAAAGGCGCCTGCTGGCATTCTTGGCAGATGAACACCGCCGACGATCTGTTGGGGCCACTCTTGAAAGGCAATGCGCGGGCCTTGGCCCGGGCCATCAGTTGGATGGAGAATGGCCACCCCCAGGCACGGCCACTCATGGCTAAGGTCTGGCCCCATCTTGGCAAAGCCGCGGTTCTGGGGCTCACCGGGGCCCCGGGATCGGGCAAATCCACCCTGACCGATCAGATTGCCCGGACACTGCTCGAAAAGGGCCAGAAGGTCGGGATCCTTGCGGTGGATCCCACCTCGCCCTTCAGTGGCGGTGCCATCCTGGGGGACCGGATCCGCATGGGTCGCATCGCGCCGGATCCCGGAATCTTCATCCGAAGCATGGCTACGCGCGGGGCCCTGGGCGGACTGGCGCGGGCCACCCAGGACGCCATTGATCTACTGGACGCGGCGGGATTCGACACGATCATCGTGGAAACCGTGGGCGTGGGGCAAGACGAGGTGGACGTGGTGAGTTGCGTTCATACCTGCGCCGTGGTGCTGGTGCCAGGCCTGGGGGATGAAATCCAGGCCATCAAGGCCGGCATCATGGAAGTGGCGGATCTCTTTGTCATCAACAAGGCCGATCGCGATGGCGTGGAGCAAGTGGAGCAGGAGATCGAGGCCATGAAGAGCCTGAGCCCGCCCAAACCCTGGGATCCGCCCGCCTGCCGGGTCATTGCCACGCAGGGCATAGGCATTCAGGAAATGTTGGCGCAGGTCCGCGAGCACGGAGTCTGGCTGCGCGGCAACGGTGGCCTTGAGCGCAAGGCCATGGAGCGCGCCAAGCTCCGTTTCGATTCTCTTTTGGCCGAAGAAGCCTCCCGCCGCGCCAAGGCCCGGGCCGGAAAGCAAATCCAGGAGCTCATCACAGCCATCGCAAAGCGGGAACTCGATCCCTACGCCGCGGTGGAAAAGGTCCTGGGTCCTGAGTCCTGAGGCTTGGGTGAGCACCAACGCTGCCTCAGGACTCAGGACTCGGGACTCACTTGTGATACGGCGAGCCCTTCAGGATCGCAAAGGCGCGGTAGAGCTGCTCCAGGAACATCACGCGGGTCAGATCATGCGGAAAGGTCATGGGGCCGAGCGAGCATTTTTCTTTGATGGCGATCTTAAGACTCGGATCAAAGCCGTGGCTGCTGCCGATGGCAAAGCCCAGGCTCAGGCCCCGGTCCATGGCTTTGCCCAGCCAGCCCGCAAAGGCTTCGGAGCTGCGGGCGGGGGCCTCGGGGGTCAGCAGCACTGGGCATTGATGGGTCGCCAACCTAGGCAATAGGCGGCTGGCTTCGTCCTTCAATTGCTGGGCCGGATTGCCCCGGCCTTCGGCCAACTCCACCAGTTCCAGACGGGCGTGGGGCTTCAACATGGAAAGGTAATGTTCTTCCCATTCCCGGGCACAGGTGAGCCTGGGACGGCCAAAAACATAGAGCCGGAAAGGATATGACATTGATCACCTTCCCTAGCATTATCGAGTATGAAATGAGAATAAGTTTGGAAGTACTTCTGAAATCACGGCAAGATTCCCAAGTAAACGGTTTAAGGAGGTCACATGGCAATCATTGGACGAAACATCACGGGGTTTGGAGCGCTGGCTGCGCTAGTGATCTGCATGGGTTGCGGAAATAAAGACGGCGCTATTCCAAATATCCCACCCACCGCTGCGCAGACTCCCGGCGCGATCCTGCCCCACCTTCAATATCTGGCGGCCTGGAAGAACTACAAACATCTGATCCTCATCTCGCCCATCAGCCCCGATGTGGTTTTCCCTTCGGCCTGGTGGTTCCATAAACAAGCCAAGGATCTCAAAATTCCCCTGACCCCCGAGGAGATGCAGATCCTTGGCATCACAAAACTCGCGAGCCGTTTGGACGACCTGCCCCGCGCACCTGAAGAAGGCTATGGCCTTGAAGATGCGCGAATGGCTTTCAACGCGGGCATCTATCGTCTGATCAAGGGTCTCCCCGTGAATGTCTGGGGCGAAATGAAGGTCTCTAAAGTCAGCATAAACCCCTCCAGCAACAAGGTCATGGATGTGGTCCTCTCCTACAATAATCGCCCGATGATCCGTGTGAGCTGCATCAAAAAAGTTGATGCTGGCGGCGGCGGTGAATTCTACGGCGTGGCCATCATCCAGTACCTTGTCCGGCCAGAAACCGTAAAGTAAGCAGGTAGGCTGGATTTCTCGCGGG
>JANOLT010000162.1:0-8315 GCA_031419915.1 Holophagaceae bacterium | reverse complement strand
GTGACGTTGAGCGCGGTCATATACACGTCGTCCACGTCGGGGCGTTCTTCGCGATCGACCTTGATGCAGACGAAGTTTTCGTTGAGCAGTTTGGCCACGTCCGCGTTCGAGAACGATTCGCGTTCCATGACGTGGCACCAGTGGCACGCCGAGTAGCCGATGGACAGGAAGACGAGCTTCTTTTCCTTCCTGGCTTTGTCGAAGGCTTCCTGACCCCACGGGTACCAATCCACGGGGTTGTGGGCGTGCTGGAGCAGATAGGGGCTAAGACTTTCGACAAGGCGGTTGGTCATGAAGGCTCCTAGCATTCATTGCATTCATCCCGGATTTTGCGATTGCGCGATTCCCTTGGCTTCAGGCTTCGGACTTCAGGCTTCAGGTTCCCATCACTCAGCGTATAAACCGATGCATATCGATTTTTGACCTGAAGCCTGTAGCCTGAGGCCTGAAGCCAGTTTCATCCTACCCAAATGCAGGATCCGGGTTCATCTCATCACGTGTCGGCGATGCGATCGCTGCCCACGCATGAATTCTTTTCACCAAGCATTCAAGGCACCTCGCCGTAGAATGGAAGATTGGCCGCGAAAGGCCTTGGATGCCGCATGTTTGAATCTCTTACTGATAAATTAAGCAAGGCCATGAAGACCCTTCGGGGCCAGTCGAAGCTCACCGAATCCAATATTGATGAAGCTTTGCGGGAAGTCCGCATGGCCCTGCTGGAAGCCGACGTGCACGTAGCCGTGGCACGGACTTTCCTTGCTCGTGTGAAAGAAAAAGCCCTTGGCGCAGAAGTGCTCCAGGGCCTGAATCCGGGCCAGGCTTTCATTGACATCGTCCACAAGGAACTTGTGGAGATCATGGGCGGCCAGGCGGATGAAAAGCCGCTGAAATTCGCTGCCCATCCGCCCACGGTAGTCATGATGGTGGGCCTGCAGGGCGCGGGCAAAACGACTACCTGCGGCAAGCTGGCCAAGTTCCTGAAGAAAAACGGCAGTTCGCCGCTGCTGGTGCCTGCGGACGTCTACCGTCCCGCCGCCATCCAGCAGTTGCACGTGGTCGCCAAGGACGCGGGCATCCCCAGCTTCCACCATGAGAGCAAAGATCCGATCGAAATCTGCACAGCGGCTGTGAAGGAAGCCAAGATCAAGGGCTGGGACGTGGTGATCCTGGATACTGCGGGCCGCTTGCATCTGGATGAAACCTTGATGGCGGAGCTCGCCCGAATCAAGGCCGCCTGCGAACCTTCCGAGATCCTTTTTGTGGCGGATGCCATGACGGGCCAGGACGCCGTGCGCTCGGCCGGATCCTTTCACGAGCAGCTTGGCATCACCGGCGTCATCCTTACCAAGACCGACGGGGATACCCGCGGTGGCGCGGCTTTCAGCATCAAGCAGGCCACGGGACAGCCCATCAAGTTCCTGGGATCGGGCGAGAAGCTCGATGACTTCGAGCGCTTCCATCCCGATCGAATGGCCCAGCGGATCCTTGGTATGGGAGATGTGCTCAGCCTCATCGAGCACGCCAAAGACAACATCGACGAGAAGGATGCGGAACGCATGGCCAACCGCATGGCCAAGAACCAGTTCACCCTAGAGGACATGCGCAAGCAGTTCCAGCAAGTGTCGAAGCTGGGCAGCATGACCAAGATCATGGGAATGCTGCCGTTGCCCGGCGTTTCCAAAGAGCAGAAGGAACAGATGGCGAACCTGGCCACGGACAAGCGCATGAAGCACCTGTCGGCGATTCTGGATTCCATGACGCCCAAGGAGCGCTCCAACCACAACCTGCTGGATGCCAAACGCAAACGTCGCGTGGCCGGGGGTTCAGGCCGTTCTGTGCAGGAAGTGAACCAGCTGCTGAAGCAATACCTGGAAATGAAAAAGATGATGACCCAGATGAACGATCCCAAATTCATGACCCGCATGCAGCGCATGGCCGGAGCCATGAAAGGCGGCGGCATGGGATCGCCCTTCTGAGCAATTCACATCCGCTCCAATTGGCCTGAATCCATCCCTCTGTTTCGATTTGGATTGGGAAAAGATCGAGGTCCATGTCAAGAGCCTGGAAGACCTGCGCCTCTTTTTCTACCGCGACCGATGGAAGGTCTACTATTTTTTAGTTGACTCAATCAAACGATTGATTAATTATATTTATCTCGAACTAAGCCGTCCTTCGGCCGGCATAAGGGGCCGTAACAGTCTGGCCAGAAGAGCGCTGGCCACACCGTAACAGCCCCTAATCATTCGATTGATTAACACGGTGAATCCCATGACACACCCACTGACTGACCTTCCACACGATATTAAACTCCGGCTCGTGGAAGCCGCGACGCTGCTCTTCGCAGAGAAGGGTTTCGATGGTGTCGGGCTTCGGGAGATCGCTTCAAAAGCCAAAGCCAACAGCGCCATGGTGGCCTATCACTTTGGTGGCAAGGAGGGGCTGTACCTCGCGGTGTTGAGGGCGGGCTTCGAACGCTGCCCCAGCCAGGTGGCGCAGTTGGCCCCGATCCCGCATCCCGGCCATCCATTCGCGAAGGAGCTGGCCTTGAAGGGGATCGAGGACCACATCCGCGTGTTTGTGGACGAGCTGCTGAGAACGGAATGCGACCCGCTCATGAAGGCCTCCAGCGCGCTGCTGATGCGTGAGTTGGCCGTTGGCGGACCTTTTCTTGAAGAGCTGAACCGGGATTTCATGCTCCCCTACTTCACCCATCTGCGGGACTGCGTGCGGGTCCTCCGGCCGGACTGGGGAGAAACGGAAACCCTTTACGCCATGGCCGCCATCCACGGCAGCGCCCTGATCTACAAATTCATCCCGGCGCTCATCAAACTCAACGCGGGCGCAGCGTTTCCCCCCGATTCAGTGAGTCTCGCCCGCTTCCTCACTGACCACACCCTGCGCGCCCTCGGCGTCGCGCCGCAAGGAGCTTGACATGCTGCCCATGCCCCCGGCCCAGGTGGTCGAAGCCCCCACTCAGGCCCCGCTGGCCTTTGATTTGAAGGGCGCACTCGCTCGCGCCAAGGATCAGAACGCGCTGTTGAAAGCCGCTGCGGCTCGTGTGGATGAGCGCCGCGGTCTCATCACCACCACCCGCGCCGACGCGCTGCCCCAGTTCAACGCCACCGCTGATTTCACACGCAACAGAGATGTCTCGATCCTTAACAGCAGCTTCGGTGAATTGGCCACGCAATCCGGCTTCGACACGAAAAGCCTCGTCTCCCCACGCAGTTTCTACACCACTCAATTCAGCATCAGCCAGCCGATCTTTTATTTCGGAAAACTGAATAGCGCCCTGGAAGTGGCCAAGGTCGGTGAGCGGGAAGCTCAGGCGGCCTACACCACGGCCGAGCTGGACACCCTTCATGGCGTCGCCAAGGCCTACCTCGCAGTATTGGGGGCCGAGGCCCAACTGGATGTCGTGGCCGTGCGCATGAAAACCTCCGAACAATTTCTGGAAGACGTGAAATCCAAACTGGACGCGCAAAGCGCCACTCAATTGGATCTGTTGCGGGCTCAGGCGGAACTGCAAGGCGTGATCCCCGACGTGCTGCAAGCCAAGGCCGATTTTGCACGGGCGCTGGAAGTCCTGGATGGGCAACTGGGCCTGGATCCTCGTACCCCGTTGCAGTTGGAAAAGCTTCTGGCGCCAGAGATTCAGAAGGACTTGCAGGGCGTGTCCCGCAGCGAGCTTACGCAGCTTGAGCAGCAGGAAAAAGCCATCGGCATCAATGACCGCATCCTGTCCTCGGACCTGAAACCAAAACTGGATTTCAACGCAAATTACGGATGGCAGGCGGGCAAGACTGACAACCTTTTCCATGAACCCTATGAAACTTGGCGTCTCAGCCTGACCCTGAAGGTGCCGATCTTCGATGGCCTGCGCAGCTCCGGCAAGCGGGCCCAAAATCGTGCGGTGCTGGAGCAGGTGCGGCAGCAAAAAGTGGATTTGGAACGCCAGATCCAGGTGCAGCAGCAGACGGCGCGGCGTGAAATCCAAAAGGCCATCGCGCTGCTCGAAGCCGCCACCAAGGCGCACGACGCAGGGAATGAAGCCCTTCGCGTTAGCCGGGAATCCTTCGATCAGGGTCTCATTACCTCCTTGGATCTTTTGCAAGCCGAACGCACCGAGCGGCAGATGGAAAGCGCACGAGTGCGCGCGCAACTGGGCGTCTGGTCGGCGCTGTTCGATGAACGACGCAGCCTTGGCCTGCCCCCCCTTTAAAAATCCGAAAACTTGATGAACTGAAGACGTTTCCTGGAGTTGAGCATGCAAAAGAAAGCCCTGATCATCGGCGTCGGCATCGGAGTCGTGGTTGTCATCGCGGGCGCGGCCACCTACCACCGCAGCCAACGCAACGCGGAGCTGAGCCGCCAAAGCCAAGTGAAGAAAGAAGGCCTGGTGGCCGTCACCGTTACCACGGTGGAAAGCCGCGCCTTCAGCCCCAGCATTCCGTTCACCGGCAACCTGCTGGCGATGAATCGCGCCGAACTGAAGGCCGAAGTGCCGGGCCGCGTGACTCGCGTGCAAGTGCAGGAAGGCGACACCGTAAAGGCGGGCGCCGTGCTTAGCACTCAGGATGAGGATGATCTGTCCCTGGCCGTGCAGGCGGCCGAGGCCCAACTGGCCCAGGCCCAGGCCCAGGCTCTGCAAGCCAAGCGGGACGCCGCAAGAGCCGAGATGCTGCTTGAAAAACGCAGCATCACGCGACAGGCGGCGCAGGTGGCCGAGACTGCGAACATTGCCGCGGCCGCGGCGGTGCAAGCCGCCGAAAGCCAGGCGGGCATGGCCAAGCTCCGCATGAAAAAGGCCCGCATCCTGGCGCCCTTTGATGGCCAGGTGGCCCAGCGCCTGGTGCAGGCGGGAGATGTGCTCATGGCCGGACAGAGCGTGTTCGAGGTGGTGGATAACCGCAAACTCGAGATCCACGCGGATCTTCCCGCCAATGCCATGGCCCTTGTCAAACCCGGTCAGAGTGTGCGTTTCCGTGTTCCTGGATTTCAGCAGCCCTTCACCGGAACGCTGACCCAGGTGAGCCCGATCCTTTCACCGGACAGCCGCAACTTGCGCGTGCGCATTGAAGTTCCAAATACCGACCGCCAGCTTAAAAGCGGTGTGTTCGTGGAAGGTCTGATCCTGGGGAACGGCCAGGCTCAACGACCTTCGCTGCCGGCCTCCCTCATCAAGGTTGATGGCCAGAATGGTGATTTGTACGTGGTGGAGGACGGTGTCGCGAAAAAGCGAAGTGTGATTGTAGGGCCAGAGCAGGACGGGTTTCGTCCCGTGGATGGCATTCCCGTGGGCACCAAAGTGGTGGCCACGGGCCAGGATCTGGTGAGGGATGGCAGCAAACTCAAGATCGTGGCGGACGGAGCCGATACCGCGCCAAAACCCACCACAAAACCCGAAGGGAAGTGATCAATGTTTCTTTCGGATTTCTCCATCCGCAGGCCTGTGACTACGGTTTGCATCATGCTCGCGCTGGTGGTTCTGGGCCTTTTCAGCGTGAAAGGCCTTGGCATTGACCAGTACCCCAACACCGATATTCCGGTCATCACCGTTTCCATCGTGTACCCCGGCGCTTCGCCAGAGGCCGTGAAACAAGACGTGGTGAAAAAGATCGAGGAAGCGGTCAATCCCATCGAGAAGATCAAGGAAATCTCCAGCACCAGCCAGGAGTCCGTGGGCACGTTGATGATCCAATTCCAGTTGGGACGTGATGTGGACAAGGCGCTGGATGATGTGCGCACGCGCATCAGCCAGATCCGCCGTGATCTACCCAGCACCATGGAAGAACCGGTCATCTCCAAATTCGATCCCTCGCAATTGCCCGTGGTCTCGCTGGTGGTGGGCCCTGACGGCCAGCACACGGGCATGGGCAACCGGGAGATCACCCGCATCGCGGAGGATTTTCTCAAGCGCCGTCTTGAGAATGTAAATGGCGTGGGCAGAGTGGACGTGGTGGGCGGCAGCACCCGGGAGATCCAGGTGCAGGTGGATCCCGCGAAGCTCGAAGCATTAGGCCTTTCGCTGCCCAAAGTGATGAGTGCGTTGAGCAACGATACCAAGGACATGCCCTCGGGAAATCTGTTGCAGGGCACGCGGGAAGTGGCCGTGAAGGTGGACGCCAAGGCGAAATCCGTGGATGACTTCCGCCACGTCATCGTGGGCAACAAGCAGGGCCGTCCCGTGGAACTGTGGGAAGTCGCCACCATCGTGGATGGATTCAAGGAGAAGCGCAGCCTGGCGAGATTCAACGGCCAGGATGTGGTGGCTTTGGAACTCCAGCGCCAGACCGGCGGCAACACCGTGGCCATGGTTGCCAACGTGGACAAGGCCCTTGATGAAATGAAGCCCGAGCTTGTGAAACAGGGCATCGGCGTGGTGAAGGCCCGCGACAACGCGCGCTTCATCCACCAGTCCGTGGAGGACGTGAACATCAGCATCTACCTGGGCGGTCTGCTCACGGTGATCATCGTGTTCTTCTTCCTGAAATCCTGGCGCTCGACGCTTATCACGAGCCTGACGCTGCCGGTGTCCGTGATCTCCACCTTCATCATCATGAGGGCCCTGGACTTCACGTTGAACACCATGACGCTCATGGGCTTGAGTCTCGCCATCGGCATCCTGATTGACGATGCCATCGTGGTGCGCGAGAACATCACGCGGCACGCGGAGATGGGCAAGGACCACGTCACCGCGGCGCGCGAAGGCACCGCCGAGATCGGGCCCGCGGTCATCGCCACCACCATGTCCATCCTCGCGGTGTTCGTGCCCGTGGCCTTCATGGGCGGCATCGTGGGCAAGTTCTTCTTCCCCTTCGGCATCACCGTCGCGTTCGCGGTGGCGGTGAGCCTTTTCGTGAGTTTCACGCTGGACCCCATGCTCAGTTCCGTGTGGCCGGATCCGGAGCACGAAAAGAGCGCCGATGGGCATGTGCATTACCAGGGCCGCAACCCCATCATGCGGGCGGCGGAAGCCTTCGGGCGCGTGCTGGATGGTTGGGAACAGTTCTACAAGAAAGTCATCACCTGGAGCCTTGCCCATCGGAAGAGCGTGCTGGCAATCGGCTTTGGCAGCTTCCTTCTGGCCATGGCACTGACAGGGCTCTTGGGCAACAACTTCATGCCCGATTTTGATCGTGGCGATCTGCAGATCACGTTCAAAACAGAGCCCGGTTCCAGCATGGAAGCCACGAAAAAGAAGGCCATGGTACTGGAGGCCATCATCACCGCGACACCGGGGGTCGAGCAGGCCTACAGCACCATCGGCACAGGGCTGGGCGGCACGATCAACACTGGGGGCGTCTACGTGAAATTGAAGGACGGCAAACGGCCCAACCACGTGTGGATCCGGCGCTACTTGCGCGAAGCCTTCCGCGGAGTGGCTGGCGTGGAAACATCGGTCGCCGCCGTGAACGATTTCGGTAACCAGCGGCCCATCATGCTGGCGGTGGAGGGTATTGATCGCGCCGCTGTGATGCAGGCCGCGCCCCTCGTAAAACAGGCGCTCATCAATGTTCCCGGAGCCGTGGACGTATGGACCAGCCAGGACTCTGGCAAGCCTGAATTGAAACTCGTGGTGGATCGCAAGGTTGCCAGCGATCTGGGCGTTTCACCCGCCCTGGTGGCGCAGATGGTCCGGCCCTTGGTGGATGGGCAGGTGGTCGCCAAGTACGAAGATGAACGCGGAGAACAACGGGATGTGCGGGTGCGCCTGTCGGACCAGGGGCGACGACTGGCCACGCAGCTCACGGCCATGTCCGTGGAGAGCACCAAGGATCTTGGTGGGGGCAAACATCCCATGGTGCGCCTGGATCAGGTCGTGCGATTCGAGGAATCCATCGCGCCGGCAAAAATTCAGCGCCACAACCTTCAGGAAGAAGTGGAAATATCATGCAATTTCGAAGGCAACACGTTGCAGGAAGTGAGCGATGGAGTCGTCAAAAAAATAGCAGAGCTCAAAAAATCCGGCCAACTGCCTGAGGGTGTAAAGGTCGAGATCCTGGGCCAGGCGCGGGATTCCAAGGAAACCGCCGGGTACATGGCGACCTCGCTGCTGCTGGCGATCTTCTTCATCTACTTCGTGTTGGCTTCGCAGTTCGAGAGCTTCAAACTGCCCATCACCATCATGCTCAGCCTGCCACTTTCCATGGTGGGCATGGTCATGATGCTACTCATCACTGGCGACACCATGAGCATGATGACGAGCATCGGCCAGATCCTGCTCATGGGCCTGGTGACGAAGAACGCCATTCTGCTGGTGGACTACGCCATCCAGTTGCAGAAGGAAGGCATGAACCGCACCGATGCGCTCA
>JANOLT010000161.1:0-10518 GCA_031419915.1 Holophagaceae bacterium | reverse complement strand
CCAATGACCAGGATGTATGGGAACAGGTCAGTCGCTGGGCCAATTAAACCCGGATCTCGCATTTGGACGCGATGAAACAGGCTACAGGCTTCAGGCTTCAGGCTACAGGCTTCAGGCTGCGAATCGCTTCACATTGGTTTGTACTTTAGGGGCCGTTACGGTTTGGTCGGCGCTTTTCTGGCCAGACCGTTACGGCGCCTTATGTCGGACGAAGGACGACGTTGGTGATGCGAACCTGAAGCCTGAAGTCCGAAGCCTGAAGCCAAGTGGATAGTGCAATCGCAAAATCAGGGATAAATTCATCGAAAATCTCATCAAATCAGACCCCATGCCATGCTGAACAAATGCAGAAGAGCGATCACCGCACGGGGCTCCTGGTAACCGTTCTCGGAGCCGCTTTGCTGGGCTTCGCGGGAATCTTCGTGAAGTGGTCAGCACCTGCAAGCCCGGTAATGGTGGGCTTCTACCGAATGGCGTTCGCGCTGCCTGGGTTATTGATTCTGGCCTGGCAGAGTCCCAAGCGCCCGGGCATCACACCTGAAGCGACCCATCGCGGCACGCTTTGGGCCATCGCCGCGGGGCTCTGCTTCATTGGGGATCTTTGGACATGGCATGTGGCGATGCAGTACACCACCGTCGCCAACGCCACGCTGCTGGTGGGTCTGGCTCCGCTATGGGTGGCGCTCATCTCCGTTGCGTTCATGTCCGTGCGGCTGCGCAAACGGTTCTGGGGCGGGCTGCTCCTGGCCTTGGCGGGCGCCCTGGTCTTGGGCTTTGCCAAAGGCGCCCGTTGGGGCACGGGTTTTGGTGAGTTGTTGGGCGCGATCGCATCCATCTGGTACGCGGTCTTCACCCTGGCCATCGCCAAGGCACGGGTCCATCTCAGCGCCCCCATGGCGCTGCTTTGGGTGGTGCTTACCTGCTTGCTCGGGTTCGGCGCTATTGGCGCGATTCAGGGTGCTGCCTTCAGCGGATTTCCACCCCAGGCCTGGCTCGCTCTGGCGGGTCTGGGATTGGTGGTGCAGGTACTGGCCTGGTGGCTCATCACCTGGGGACTGGGCCACATCAGCCCCAGCCTGGGCAGCGTTGGACTCCTCACGCAGGCCATCACCACAGTCATTCTCGGATGGCTGTTGCTGAGTGAACCTGTGAAACCACTGCAAGGAGTTGGCGCCGGATTGATTCTGGCGGGCATCGCCATGGCCGCGCTGGCTCCGCCCATGCCGAAGATCAAAACCGACTGAAAAAAGGGATGAAGAGGATTGAAAAAGGCCGCAGATTTCGCAGATGACGCAGATGTATAAAAAGTGAAGTGCTTCATGTATTGCTGGCCTCCAACTTCTTGTTTTTCTGCGGAAAATTTAACCCGTGGGTGCTTGTTAGACTTTGAAAAGAAAACCACCAAGACACGAAGACACCAAGTGTCTGTATGTCTCGCGTATCGGTGTGGCCGATACCGAGAAGCTCCGCCACCCATGATTTCGGCCCAAAATCGCTTCGCGAGGCGCGTAGCGCCTGCGGGCCGAAGGCCCGCAAATTCAGGCGGCCCGGCGCGGATCACATCTATGCGTGAGGCCGCCGCCGGGCCACCTGAATTTCATCCGCGAAGCTGGCACATGTCGGGTTTCTTTGTGTCTTGGTGGTGAATCAGTACTTTGGGTTGCGGCACTTGACCGCGCTGAGTGGTTCGTAGCGATCTTGAATCTGCGTCATCTGCGGCTTATTTTTATGTGCCCGTTCATTCAGGTGTCAGCACGCCGCGGTCTTCGCGATAGGCGAACAATTCACCGAAACGGCCCCAGGTCACGAGCGTTCCAAATGTGTTCTCCAGGTTCTCCATGGGGAGCCTTACGATGATCTCGGAAAGCAGCTCTTCCTTTGACAATTCGCCTTCTCTCAACTCGATGAGATCCTTCACCACACGGAACAGTTTGAGATTCATCAACTGGGCTTTCCAGATTTCCTTGCGGCTGTCCATGTCCGCGGCCACAAAGCGTTTTCCAAGCTGCGTCAGAATCACTTTCCGGCGAGGTGTGTCCACCAGTTCGAGCATTTCCGCACCCTTCACAATCGGTAGCACTTTCTCGAAGGGAACATGGGTGTGGGAGACCACCTGGAACAGATCGCAGCTCCCGCCCTGTTGGGTATCCAGGAATTCCAGCAGGCCCAGGATGTCGCCGGTGTTGGCGAACGGCAGAGGCTCAATGATGTCCCTGTCCAGATCCTGCGTCACGGTGGTGATCGAGACATCCGGCAGTTCCGCCGAGGCGATGACATCGTGGAGCTGGTCCACGAGCCGTCGGAACTCGCTGCTGCGGGGATCCCGGGGCCGGGGCAAGGGGATTTCCACCACCGAGCGGATGGAACTGGGCATGCCTCCCAGGACGGCTACGCGATCCGCCATGAGAACCGCCTCGGAGATGCTGTGGCTCACCAGCACAATGGAGCTGGGATTCCTTTCGGCATTGCTCCAGATATCAAGAATCTCCTGTCTGAGCGCTTCGGCGGTGAGGGCGTCCACCTGGCTGAAAGGATCGTCCATCACCAGGATCTCCGGGTCCACCGCCAGCGCCCGGGCCACGCCCACGCGCTGCTTGATGCCCCTGGAAAGCTCCCGCGGGAACGCCTCCTCGAAGCCTTCGAGACCCACCTTCTGGATGGCGCTGGCGGCCTTCTCGCGGACTTCTTCTTCTGGCAATTCCCTGGCTCGCAGCACCATGCGGACGTTCTCCTCCACGGTCATCCAGGGCACCAGCGCGAAGGTCTGGAAGACCATCGCCACGCTGAGATTGAGGCCCCGCAAGCGCTCACCATGCCAGCGGACTTCGCCCTTCGTGGGGTTCAACAGCCCCGACATGATGCGTAACAGCGTGGATTTTCCGCTACCGTTGGGTCCCACCAGGCATAGCACTTCATCCGGCTTTACAGAGAGATTGAAATCCTCCAGCACGCGTTTCACCTGGCCCTTCGCCCCGGGAAACCTCATTTGCACACCTTTTAGTTCGCACAGGTACATGGGTCACCGATCCAGTGTGTAGCGCGTCTCGGCCAGGCGGTAGAGCGGCAGCCAGACGATGCGGTTGAATAGCACCACTATGCCCGCCATGAGCAGGCTCGATGCGGCGATGAGGGGAATACTGTGGGCTTCAGTAGCCAGTTGGAGCTGACTTCCCAACCCGAAGGTAGAGTAGGTGTGCCCTTCGCCGCTCACGAATTCCGTAAGGATGCTGGCGTTCCAAGCCCCGCCGGTGGCCGTCACCCAGCCCGTGACCATGAAAGGGAAGATGGCTGGAAAGTAGAGCGTGGTGAATCGTTTCCACCGTGTCAGGCGAAAGGCCTTTCCCATCTCCCGGAGGTCCGAAGGAATGGCCTGAGCCCCCGCGATTATGTTGAAGAGCAGGTACCACTGGGTGCTCACGACCATCAGCAGCACGCTGGTTGCGCCCAGACCGATGTGAAAACGCAGCATGGAAGCGGCGATGGCTGCGAAGAGCAGGCTGACGGGATAACTCACCACCACTTGGACCACCGGTTGAAGCCGTTTGGCCCATTTGGGATTGAGGCCGATCCAGAGGCCAACGGGTACCGTCCACAGAGTCGCCAGCATGGTTGAAGCCAGGACACGAGCCAAGCTAACCCCACCTGCCTTCAAGAGCCTGACCCAATCCTCATGGCCCACCAAGGCTAAAATATTGTAGAGCTTGAGTCCACCCGCCGCGAGGAACAAGAGCAGAATCACCAGGCTTCCCGTAGCCAATAATCCGACAATGCGGCGCCTTTGTTCAGGCTCCTTGGGAAGTAGTTTGGGAAGAATCTTGGGCTTGGGGATCCGTTTCATCAACCGTTCGGTGCGGACATGTTCGAGCCAACGCAGCAACCGTGAACGGCGAATGATACTTAGGATGACGCTTTTTGGTCGCTCTGGACTCAGGCTCTCATCCATTTGGAAACCCTGGGCCCAGGCCATCACGGGTCGCCAGAGCAATCGGTCCAAGGCCACCACCAGCAGCAGCATGGCCACGATGGCGCTCCATTTGGCCGTTGTATTGCCCGTTTCGACGGCGGTCTGCATGTAGGCGCCGACACCCGGCAAGCGAAAGTTCTGGTTTCCCGTGCTGAATGCTTCCGCCGACATCAGAAAGAACCACCCGTTGGCCACGCTCACCATGGAGTTCCAAGAGAGGCCGGGTGTGGCAAAGGGCAGCTCGATCCAGCGCAGCTTCTGGTGCCAGCTCAACTGATAGGTGCTGGCCAGCTCCTCCAATTCAGGTGGAATGGTTTTCAGGCTCTGATAGAAGCTGAAGATCATGTTCCAGGCCTGACAGGTCACCAACAGAATGGCCGCCGAAAGCTCGAGTCCGATATTGTTTCGAGGAAAGATCGCCAGCATCGCGATGATCACGGGGGGCAGGAAAGCCAGGATGGGCACCGACTGAAGGATGTCCAGGATCGGGATGAGAAACCGTTCAGCGATTGGATCTTTTGCCGCCCAGTAGGCCAGGGAAAAAGTCAGGCCGATGCAAATGGAAAAGGCCACCGCTGCTCGGACAATGCTGAAAAGCATGTACTTGGGGAGCGCGGACAGGTGCAGGTCAATGTCCACCAAAGGCCGTTGCGCGCCAGTCCATTCCCGACCGACAATTACCAGCCCATACAGGATGCCGACCAAGGCCACCAGTACCAGCAGGTCCAGATAGCGCTTCCGCTTAGGCGCGAAAAGCGCGTTGGCCTGGCCCCACATGCTATTGAGGAAGCTATTGATCATGGCGTAAGCCTAAAGGAGGGAGAGATCAGTCTGGTCCAGAACGGATGCGACTCAAACCATTCCATGGCCGCGTAACCAGGGCGTTACAGCCTCCATCTACCAACCTAAGGAGCGGGGCTTCAGTTCCCGGCGCGCGGCTTGGACGACGGAGGTTCAGCGATCGTGGTTCCACTACTCATCGCAACCTCCTTTCCATTAAAGCCATAGCCAGGATGGCCTGTTCCGGACCCCCGGGTCAACCGCCCAGAATCATTAATTAATTAGGGTCTGGCAACCGTTTGCAGGAGCTGGGTGATCACCTGATCCGTCGTCAAGCCATCGGCTTCACTTTCATACGTGAGCAGCAGGCGATGGCGCATCACGTCCGGGGCCAAGCTGACCACGTCGTCTGGCAGTACGTGATCCCGGCCAGCGAGGAAGGCCAGGGCCTTGGATGAGCTCTGCAACGCCAGGGAAGCCCGTGGGCTGGCGCCGCAGCGGATGTTTTCCCGGCCTTTCCAATCCTTGCCATGTCCAGGCCGGGTGGCCTGCACCAGCTTTACGATGTAGTTGCGAATGGCGTCGTCCATGCGGACTCTGGCAGCCTGCTGACCTAAGGCCAGAATCATGGGACCGTCGGCGATAGCATTTACAAGCTCTTCGTTGCCATCGGCCCGGCGCAGGACTTCCACTTCCTCCGCGGCCCCGGGGTAATCCACCCGGAGTTTGAAGAGGAAGCGATCCATCTGAGCTTCGGGCAAAGGGAAAGTGCCCTCCTGCTCCAGTGGATTCTGCGTGGCCAGCACCAGGAAGGGGTCAGGCAGTAGAAAACTTTCGTCGCCCAGGGTCACCTGGCGCTCTTCCATGGCTTCCAATAGGGCGCTCTGAACCTTGGAGGGGGCCCGGTTGATTTCGTCTGCCAGCAGCAAATTTGCGAAAACAGGACCCCTCTTGGGTGTGAAGGTCAGGTTTTTGGGATCGAAAATCAGAGTTCCCACCACGTCGCTGGGTAGCAAGTCCGGGGTGAACTGGATGCGGCGGAAGATCATTCGGCTGGCCCCGGCCAAAGTCTTGATGGTGCGGGTCTTCGCAAGGCCTGGCAGGCCCTCCAGCAATACGTGCCCTCGGCAGAGCAGGGCCACCAACAAGCGGTTAAGCAAATGATTTTGGCCGACGATGACCTTCCGGCATTCAGCCAGCAAGGGTTCCATTGGAGAAACAGCGGTAGGAAGAGGCATGGACATAAGGGTATCGGAATCAAGGTGACAGGTTTGGGCTCAAATAGTTTCTGTTCGACCCTGGGTAAGCGATGAAACCGGACGGGTCTCGGTGCTAGGCTCACTGCATCGAGGAGCCAGCCATGCGATCTGCCGTCATTGTTGAAGCCAAACGCACACCCATTGGACGGGCCATCAAGGGCAGCACTGCCGCCACCCGGCCCGAGACTTTGGGCGCCTTGGTGATCGAAGCCCTGAAGCCGCTTTTGAAAGATTGGAGTGTGCTCGAAGATGTCATTGTGGGTTGCGCCATGCCCGAAGGTGAGCAGGGCATGAATCTGGCGCGCATGGTGGCCTTTCGCGCGGGTCTGCCCTTTACATCCAGTGCCACCACGGTGAATCGTTTCTGTGGATCCAGTCAGGAGTCGGTGCTCATGGCGGCTCGCGCCATTCTTGCGGGAGCAGGTGATGTATTCCTTGCGGGTGGCGTGGAATCCATGTCCAAGGTGCCCATGGGTGGATTCAATCCGAGCCTCGATCCATGGCTTGCTGAGCACTATCCCCAGGCCTACTGTTCCATGGGCATCACGGCGGAAAATCTGGCAAAGGAATATGGCATCACACGGCGCGAGCAGGACGAGTTCGCATACAACAGTCACCAAAAGGCCGCCGCCGCCTGGTCCGCGGGCAAATACGCGAAAGAAAACGTGCCCTTCAAAACAAAGAATCTCGAAGGCAAAGATGTCACCGTGGACCGCGATGAATGCGTGAGGGCCGACACCTCCCTTGAAAAGCTCGGCGAACTCAAAGCGGTCTTCCTGAAAGATGGCAACGTGACCGCCGGCAACAGTTCTCCGCTTACGGATGGCGCGGCCTTCCTGCTGGTCATGGAAGAGTCAGCCGCCAAGGCCGCCGGACTGAAGCCCCGTGCCCGCATCCTGGGTGGCGCCGTTGCGGGCGTGGAGCCGGATCGCATGGGCATCGGCCCTGTGCCCGCCACGCGGAAAATTCTGAGTCGCCTGGGTCTCACCTTGGATCAGCTCGATGCCATCGAATTGAACGAGGCCTTCGCCGCGCAAAGCATCGCGGTGATTCGCGAAGGCGGTTTCGACCCCGCCAAGATCAACGCCTGGGGTGGTGCCATCGCCATCGGCCATCCACTTGGTTGCAGCGGTGCCCGCATCCTCACGACCCTTCTGCACCGCCTGGAAGACGGCAATGGCCGTTACGGTCTGGCCACCATGTGCATCGGCGGCGGCCAAGGCATCGCCACGGTTATCGAAAGGATTTAGGCCGCATAAAATACTTAAATTATTAAAAAATTTAAAAAAAAGAAGCCGCAGATTACGCAGATGAAAAAGCGAAAAAAGATTGATTGGATGAAAAACTGCCAATGACTCTGTTGGATGACAAGGACCCTCGGACTCACGCCATCATTGGGGCGGCGATGGAGGTTCATTCCATTCTGGGTTGTGGGTTCTTGGAAGCGGTTTACCAGGAAGCGCTGGCCCTGGAATTCGCCATGCGGGGGATTCTATTCACACGCGAGACGAGTATTCCGGTGTTCTATAAGGGGCAGCGACTTTCCAGTGTGTACCGTGCTGATTTCATGTGTTTCGGCACCGTCGTGATTGAGATCAAGGCGATTGACCGCATGGGTTCGTTTGAAGAAGCCCAGATCATCCACTACTTGAAAGCCACCGACCAGCCCGTGGGTCTTCTCTTGAACTTCGGCAGCAAAAAATTAGAATTCCGCCGCTTCGCCTTCTCTAAGAACACATCGGCGTCATCTGCGTAATCTGCGGCTTCATTTTTTTATTTTTTTTGAGTTCTACGGCTTCTTGTTTTTTTGAATTCTGCGGCTTTATTTTTTTATTTTTATTTTTTTTGAAATAACTTGACCATCTGAGGCTCCCATGGACATCAAGAAAGTAGGAATACTCGGCTCAGGCGTGATGGGCAGTGGGATCGCGGCCCATGTGGCTTCGGCGGGCTGCTCGGTGGAACTGCTGGACATCGTCATTGACGACGCGGCCCCGGACAAGCTGGCGGAAGCCGCCATCGCGGGGCTGCGCAAGAGCAAGCCTGCGCTGATGATGCACGAGTCATTCCTTAAGAAGATCCGCCCCGGGAATCTGCGGGACCACCTGGACCGGCTGGCGGATTGTGATTGGGTGGTGGAAGTCGTGAAGGAAGATCTCCAGGTCAAACGGGATTTGTACGCGCGTCTGGAAAAGCATCTGAAACCGGGCGCCTGGATCAGCTCCAACACGTCGGGCATTCCGTTGAAGCTCCTTGTGGAAGGTCGTACCGAGGCTTTTCAGAAGCACTTCGTCATCACGCACTTTTTCAATCCCGTGCGCTATCTGCGGCTGCTGGAATTCGTCAAGGGGCCGGATGTTGACGAGGCTCCCGTGCAGGAGTTCCGCACTTGGCTCGAAGAAAAGCTGGGCAAGGAAGTGGTGCCCGCTTTCGATTCCCCAACCTTCATCGGCAATCGCATTGGCATTCACGGAATCATGTCCGTGCTGCACCTGGCGCTGGCGGAACACATTCCATTTGAAGTCATTGATTCGGTGCTAGGCGATGCCGCAGCCCGCGCCAAATCCGCATCCTTCCGAACCGCAGATCTGGCAGGCGTGGACATCATGTCGGCCACCGCCCAGAACGTTTATGATCTCTGCCCCGTTGATGAAGCCCACGAGGTTTTCAAGCGCCCGGATTATCTCCAGTGGATGCTCGACAACAAGCTCCTTGGCAACAAGACCAAAGGTGGATTTTTCAAGAAGGGCGAAAAAGATGACAAGGGCAAGAAGACTTTTCTGGCCCTCGATCCCACCACCCGTGAATACCGCCCGCAGATCAAAAAGGATTGGCCGATCCTGAAGGAACTCAAAGGAATTGATGATCCCGCCGAGCGCGTGAGAACCCTGCTTACCAGTGATAGTGAGGCCGGAAAGCTGGCCTGGCGCTGCATTGCGCCGAACCTCACCTATGCCGTGAATCGCCTGGGCGAGGTGACTAACCTGCCGCTCAACGTGGACAACGCCATCAAAAATGGTTTCGCCTTCGATCTCGGACCCTTTGAATTATGGGACGCGCTGGGCGTGGATCGCGTGGTGGCACGCATGGACTTCGAGGAACTGGCTGTTCCTGATCTCGTGCGGAAGATGCTCGTCAAGGGCATCACCTCTTTCTATCAGTGGGAACATGGCGTGCCTTCGGCCCAACTGAATCCGAAAACATTGCAGTTCGTGCCGATCCTGGAAGACAAGAAAGTCATTCAACTGAAGCGCGACATCGGCCGCGGCAAGGTCATCGCCGAGAACTCTTCGGCGCAGCTCATTGATATCGGCGACGACGTGGCCTGCCTGCAATTCCGTACCAAGATGAACGCCCTTGACGACGGCATCGTGATGCTTATGGAAGACGCGCTCCAGAAACACATTCCGGGCAAGTTCAAGGGCCTGGTGCTGGGCAATCAGGGTCAGCATTTCAGCGCCGGAGCGAATCTCGTTTTCGTGCTGAATGCCGCCAAAGACAAACAGTTTGATCTCATCGAAGAAGCCTCACGGCGCTTGCAATACGCGGCGCGGATGCTCACCTATGCGCCATTCCCCACGGTGGCAGCGCCCTTCAATCTGGCGCTCGGCGGCGGCTGTGAATTGACCATGGCCTGCCAGCGGGTGGTGGGCCACGCGGAGCTGTACATGGGCTTGGTGGAAGTGGGCGTGGGCGTCATTCCCGCGGGCGGTGGCTGCCTGCAGATGCTCCTGCGCATGGAAGAAGCCATGAAGGCCAAGGGCGAACTGGGCCCCATGCCCAAGATCAAGGCGGCTTTCGGATTCATCGGCACGGCCAACGTGAACACGAGCTTCGACGAGGCTCAACGCAACGGCTACCTGCGCCGCACAGATCGCCGCGTGATGAACAAGGCACTCCTGCTCAACGAGGCGAAACAGGAAGTGCTGAAGATGGCCGCAGACTTCAAGCCCGTTGAGGAACGCACCTTCAGGCTGCCGGGTCTGGGCGGCGTGGCGGCACTCAAGAGCGCAGTGAAGGATTTCCAACTCCAGGGCTTGGCGTCCGAGCACGACGCCATCATCATGGGCGAACTGGCGTACATCCTTTGCGGCGGCGATGTGAGCCCCGTGCAAGACATCACCGAGGAGCGCATCCTGGAACTGGAACGCCAGGCTTTCGCACGGCTCTGCGGCTATGAAAAGACCCAGGCCCGCATGGACAGCATCCTGACCAAGGGCAAGCCACTGCGGAACTGAAACACATCAAAGCGAAGAGCCATCCCGATACCATGGAGGCATGAACTCCCTTCATCTCCGCGGTGCCATGGTCGTATCGGTCGGTTTGGTGGGCTTCGCTCAGGCACCCCCGCCTACCATAGCCATCCCGGCTTATTTTCCGATGCCGCCCGGGATGGAAGTGAAAGAAGGAAACAGTGAGGCCTGGCCCATCTCCGTGGCGGATGTAGGAGCCCAGATCGGCCCAGTTTCAAAGGAGAAACAGAAATGAATCCAGTGAAATTGATGCGCGCTTTGC
>JANOLT010000160.1:0-2015 GCA_031419915.1 Holophagaceae bacterium | reverse complement strand
TGCATCGTCCAGGAATTCCACCATGGTGGGGTGGCCTTCCAAGGCTTCCTGACAACGCGGATTCTTGCAGTCCAGGATGCGCATGGGGTTGGTTTCGATGCGGCGGTGGCAGTCTTCGCAAAAGCGATCCGCGCGGCCATCGAAAAAAGCGCGGAAGGCCGCGTTGAAGGCGGGCCGCGATTCCGGCGTGCCCACGGAATTCAAAGAAAGGGATAAGGACTTCAGGCCCAACGCCCCCAGAAAATCGAAGAGCATAGCCAGGGATTCGGCCTCGGATTCCGGCGAGGCCACGCCAAAACTCTCCGCGCCGATCTGCCAGAACTGGCGGTAGCGGCCCGCCTGCATGCGCTCGTAGCGGAACATGGGGCCCATGTAATAGAGCAGCTGCGGATCGTTATTCACCAGGAGCTTGTGGTCCACCATGGCCCGCACCACGCCGGCGGTATTCTCTGGGCGCATGGTGACCGAACGGTCGCCCTTGTCCAGAAATTCATACATTTCCTTGTTCACGATGTCTGAGCTGTCGCCGACGCTGCGTTTGAAGACCTCGGTGTACTCCAGAATGGGTGTGCGGATTTCGTGGTAGCCGTGGGCGCTGAAAATCCGGTGCGCGGTTTCCTCGATGCGTTGGAACCAACGCAGCTCATCTCCCAACAGATCCCGCATACCCTTTACACTGGACGACATCCCATGCTCCCGCGAATCCTACTCATTCCTTTTCTTAGCCTACTGGCTTGGGGACAAAGTCCCAAAATTCCGGCGCCCACACCGCGCCTGAAGATCGCGCTGGATGCGGGCCACGGCGGCGATGACATCGGAGCCAAGGGTGCGAAGGGGCTATTGGAGAAGGACGCAGCCCTTTCCATCGTGAAGGAGCTGAGTGTGAGCTTGGGCAAGGCGGGCTTCGACGTGGTCCTTGTTCGAAGCGACGACACTTTCATTCCCTTGTGGGATCGCGCGAAAATCGCCAATGAGGCCGGGGCGGACATCTTCATCAGCATCCACCTGAACGCCGCGCGGGCGCGGACCGCCAAGGGCTCAGAGGTCTACTTTTTGTCCCTGGATCGCGGTGACGAGGACGCGGCTTCCGTGGCCGCGCTGGAGAACGCCAGCGCGGGAGAGCGCCCGGGCGCCGACGCCAATAGCGTAGTGGCTGGCATCCTGGAGGACATGGCCCAGAAGGCCCACCTGCAGGCTTCCGAGCGCCTGGCGGTGGCCCTACAGCTTCAGCTCAACCGACTGGGTGGTATCAAGGAGCGCGGCGTCAAGCAGGCACCCTTCGTGGTGTTACGGGGTGCCGCCATGCCCGCGGTGCTGGTGGAAAGCGTCTTCATCTCCAACTGGAAAGAAGAAGTCAAGCTCAAGGACAAAGCCTTTCGCAAGAAGCTCGCCGCCGCCCTCACCAGCGGCATCCGCCGCTATTTTTCCGGTGCCGCAGTGACCGCAAGGCGCAAGGCGACTGCCACACCCTGATGAGCCCAGGTTGCGCCCGGCATAGCTTGGCGCGATGATGAAGATTCCGCTGCACCCGTAGCTCAGCTGGATAGAGCGTTGGCCTCCGAAGCCAAAGGTCGCTGGTTCGACCCCAGTCGGGTGCACCAAAGAACGCAGGAGCACGAGCCAAGAACCGTGCTCCTGTGAATGTCAGAGCCAGGGTCGAACCAGCGAGCCCGTATTTGGGATTTCCGCCGCGGCCCTTTTCCCTGCGCATGGTTTACTGAAGGGCCCAGGGAAGGCCCATGAAGCAGAAGATTCCCCTCACGGTCGTCAGTGTTTCCTTTGTGCTCTTGCACCTGGCTTGTTTGGCGGTTTTTTTCGTGGCCTTCAGCTGGTGGGCCGTGCTCATCGGCATGCTGCTGTACCTGGTCCGCATGTTCGCGGTGACGGCGGGCTACCACCGCTATTTCGCCCATCGCACCTACCACCTGAACCGCTTCAACCAATTCATCATGGCCTTCGTGGCGCAGACCTCGGCCCAAAAGGGTGTGCTGTGGTGGGCGGCCCATCACAGGGAC
>JANOLT010000159.1:0-2744 GCA_031419915.1 Holophagaceae bacterium | reverse complement strand
CTGGCCGACGCGGGCCTGGATGGTGGCCTTCTTGCCGGAGCCGTCGACGATGGTGGTGTTGTCCTTGTCCACCGTGACGCGCTTGGCAGTGCCCAGCATGCTCAGCTTGACGTTTTCCAGCTTGATGCCCAGATCCTCGCTGATGGCCTTGCCGCCGGTCAGGGTGGCGATGTCTTCCAGCATGGCTTTGCGGCGGTCGCCGAAGCCCGGCGCCTTGACGGCGGCCACGTTGATGGTGCCGCGAATCTTGTTCACCACGAGCGTGGCCAGGGCCTCGCCGTCGATGTCCTCGGCGATGATGAGCAGCGGGCGGCGGCTGTTCACCACCTGCTCCAGCAGGGGCAGCAGATCGCGCATGTTGGAGATCTTTTTCTCGTAAACGAGGACGTAGGGGTTCTCCAACTCGACCTTCATCTGATCTGGGTTGGTCACGAAGTAGGGGCTCAAGTAGCCACGATCGAACTGCATGCCTTCCACGACGGTGAGCTCTGTATCGCGGCCCTTGGCCTCTTCCACTGTGATGACGCCATCCTTGCCGACCTTGCCCATGGCTTCGGCGATGATTTTGCCGATCTCTTCGTCGCCGTTGGCGGAGATGGTGCCGACCTGCGCGATGGCATTGCCTTCGACGGGCTTCTTGATTTCGTCAATGGCCGCCACGACGGTCTCAACCGCCAGGTCAATACCCTTCTTGATCTCCATGGTGTTGGCACCGCTCACGACGGCCTTGATGCCCTCGCGGTAGATGGCGCGTGCCAGCACGGTGGCGGTGGTGGTGCCGTCGCCAGCCACGTCGGAGGTCTTGGAAGCGACTTCACGCACGAGCTGGGCGCCCATGTTCTCGTGCTTGTCCTTCAGTTCGATTTCTTTGGCGACGGTGACGCCGTCCTTGGTCATGAGGGGTGAACCGAATTTCTTATCGATCAGGACGTTGCGTCCTTTGGGGCCGAGGGTGACCTGCACCGCGTCGGTGAGCTTGTTCACGCCGCGCAGAATGGCCTGGCGTGCGTCTTCACCGTAGATGATGGATTTAGCCATGTTTAATCTCCTGATGATGTCGATGAGGGAAAAGGGTGACTGCTATGAGCTATGAGCTGTGAGCTGTTGGCTCATGGCTGATGGCTCTTAGCTGAGGATCGCCAGGATCTCGTCTTCGCGGACGATGACGTGGTCCACATCATCGAGCCTCACTTCGGTGCCGGTGTACTTGCCGATCAGCACCTTCTGGCCGACCTTGACGGACATGGGAACGCGCTTGCCGTTGTCATCGAACTTGCCTTCGCCAACCGCCACCACAAGAGCCTCCATGGGCTTTTCTTTGGCGGTGTCGGGAATGATGATGCCACCCTTGACGGTCTCGGCGGGATCAACACGCTTGAGCATGACTCGGTCGTACAGGGGGGTGATGGCCATAGGAGCCTCCAAAAGGAATGGGTGAAGTAAAGCCACTAGCACTCAGGTGTGGCGAGTGCTAATTCTAGCCTCTTTGGGTCCAAGATCAACGAAGAAATTGAATTTAAAAAAAATATTAGTGTATTTGACTAAAGTTTTATGCTCGTGATTCTTTTCTTCAAGTACCTGGAGTCGATAGCCTCCAGCGGATGTACGCTGAATACATGACTCTCCTCCCAGTCCTGATCGAACTCCAAGCCACTCATGATTATTTGAGAACCATCGAAAGGGATCTTACGGCCCTCCCGCCAGACCTGGCGGGCCTGAATGCCCAGATCAAAGCCCAAGACAAACGGCTCGGGGAACTGGATCGGGGGATCACCGAAGGAACGGCCCAAGTGGGGAAGCTGACCAAGGAATTGGAACTGGCCAAGCGCCTCGAGGAACATGCCCGCAAGCACCTTAAGACTGTCGACCAGAAAGTGAAATATGCCGCGGCCATCCGCGAAGTGGATGAGCGCGAACGGCAGCGCCACGGGCTTGAACGGCCATTGAAGGAATTGGAAGCCAGGCTAGTGGCCGCCACCAAGGAACAAACCGAAATCAAAACTCGGCGCATCGATGGCCAGACTCAATTCGATGAATTGCATCAGATCTTCATGTCTGAGCATGAGAACCAAGTGAAGGCCCGAGGGGAACTTGGAAAGAAGCGGAAAATGCTGGAATCCCAGATGACTCCCGCCGAGGTGACACGGTTCGGTCGCCTGCTTTCCCAGCGCATGGGCAGGGCCGTCGTCAGGGTCGAAGGCGGGATTTGCACGGGCTGCCGCGTGAAGCTCCGAAGCCCCTTTTTGATTCAACTACAGGAAGCCAAGGGCCCCATGGGCTGCGAGTCTTGCCAGCGGATCGTCTATATCGCCTGATGCAAGGTTATTGCGTGAACGGAGACGTCGCGTGAGTGGGATGGACGAGCGCATCAAGGTCCTGCGTGTTCGTATCGAGCAAGCCTGCTACCGCTGTGGTCGGAACCCGGCGGATGTCGAGCTGTTGCCGGTTTCCAAGCGCCAATCCGTAGATGCCATCCGTGAATTGGCGGCCTTGGGATTCCATTCCTTTGGCGAGAACTACGTTCAGGAAGGCATGGCAAAGCGACTGGAATAGCCGGAGCTCGCTTTCCATCTCATCGGCCCCTTGCAGCGGAACAAGGCCAAATTGGCCCTATCGCATTTTGCTGAAATCCAGACCGTAGACCGCGTGGAACTCAGCAACCGCCTGTCTCGCCTGGCGGAGGAACTTCACACCGAACGCGGTGTCTGGATCCAGGTGGATTTATGGGATGAACCCACCAAGGA
>JANOLT010000158.1:0-5511 GCA_031419915.1 Holophagaceae bacterium | reverse complement strand
CCTCGGCATCGGCCTGCCCTTGGCCGCGGGCATCGTGGAGCTGATGGGTGGACGGTTGGGGCTCATCCCCCAGGCCACCGGAACCCTGGCCTGGGTGGAGATCACCTTGAGCGAGTCCGCCGGCTGACGAGATGGGCCACGTGGTTCAAGCGGCTGGTGCCTTCGCTGCGGGCGGCCTTCATCCCTGTTTAAAAGCATTTCAAACGGCTCCTAAAGGTAGCTCCATCGGGCATCATGGAGCCATGGCACGCATGGCACGCGCAGATGCATGGATGAATCCTTGGCCCAAGCGGCTCCTTAAATGGGGGCTCTTGATTGCAGTGTTGCTGGGCTGGAAATTGATGTGGGTTTATGGCCCAGGTATCGCGGGCAGCGCCACTGGCAAAGGCAACGCGGCACCAGCGATCTTCAAGGTCCATGCGAAAGTTCTGCTGAAATCCAGCCTTGGATATCCGCGCCAACTGGAGGCCACCATCCCTGCTCCTGAGCCGGGCTCCAATGCTTCCGTGCAATTACAGCTCATGAAATTCTGGGATGGCAAGAACTGGGGCCCTGAGGCCCTTCGGATGGGTCATGTGGAGGGTCGTTCGTTAAAGATCCCTGCGGGCCAGATTACCATCGTGGATGTGCTGGATGTAACGCCAGCAAGGGATTACAACGGTCCCGTGATGTGCCAGGTGGATTATCGAGTGCGATGGGAATTCGATGAAGCCGTGAGAGACCTCTTCGTGAAGCGTCAGCTTATCAATCTGCGTCTTCCCAAGGGCCTAGGAAGCAGCACACCGGGGCAGGAGCTTTCCAAACAAGTCACGTTAGAGCGCGTGGCATGGTGGGGTCCCCAGTGGATTCTGCAAGATGCCGCCCAATGGCAGGCATTGGAAGCGGGACGGCCATCCGAAGGCCTGGCCTGGCTCCCCTGGATCTTTTAACCCGGATTTTGCGATTGCACGATCCCGTGGGCTTCGGACTTCAGGCTTCAGGTTCGCATCACCAACAGTACAATCCAATGCGAGGTGATTCGCGGCCTGAAGCCTGTAGCCTGTAGCCACTTCCATCCAGTTAAAATATGAGATCCGGAATTAATGTTCAGAGGTTCCCATGCCACTCTCCATTCCATTCCAGCGCGGACAACTTGTGGTAGTGGTCCTGACCGCGCCGCGACAGAAAATATGGGGTCGGATCCTGGGCCTTGAGACCGCGGGAATCGTGGTGCGCGGCATTGACATCGCCCCCTGGGAAGATGTCCTGACCTTGGTGAACCGCGGGCACGCGGATCAGGTGGCCTTGGACACGCGCTTCTTTCCTATGCACCGCGTTGAGCAGATGTACTTAGATGAAGTCAGCTCCGGCGTACCAAGCCTGGGCGAGGTGTTCAAGGAGCGAACAGGCCTAGACCCCATGGAATTCCTGGCGGACCCGGAGCTGCCAAGGCGGAAGCGACAGTGAATACGATGAATGCCAATTACGAAAGCTGGATATCCGCGTTCCGCCAGCGGGCCAAGGCGCTGGAGCGCCATATCGTATTGCCCGAGGGCTGCGACCACCGGACACTGAAAGCCGCCTCCACACTACGTTCCATGAACCTCTGCAAGGTTACGCTACTGGGTTCGCCTGACTCGATTTTCAAACGCGCGCAGGCATTGGATCTCGATCTCGATGGCATTTCGAGCCTGGATCCGGAAAGCGATGAACTCAACAGTGAACTGGCGGGAGCTTTCTGGGAATTGCGCCGCCACAAAGGCATCACCGAGCAGCTGGCTCTGGAGGCGCTGCGGGAGCCCCTTTGGTTCGGCGGCATGATGGTGCGGCAAGGCTTGGCGGATGGATTCGTGGCGGGGGCATTGAACACGACGGCAGAGACCGTCCGGGCCTGTTTGCAAACTCTTGGCCCGGCACCCGGAATCAAGACCGTTTCCAGTTGTTTTTTGATGATCCATCCTGATGAACAGTTCGGCGAGCGCGGTGCGCTCATCTTCAGCGATTGCGCGGTGGTGCCCGATCCATCCGTGGAGCAGTTGGCCGATATCGCTCAGGCGGCGGCTTCGAGCGCGCGTCGGATCCTCGGTGTGGAACCCCGCGTGGCCTTCTTGAGTTTCTCGACGAAAGGCAGCGCCGAGCATCCCAAGGTAGAGAAAGTGCGGGCGGCTCTTGAACTGCTGAAGGCGCGGGTTCCGGGGATTTGCGCAGATGGCGAATTGCAGATGGACGCGGCGCTCATTCCGAATATCGGCGCGAGCAAAGCTCCGGGTTCAAAGGTTGCGGGCCAGGCCAATGTGCTGGTCTTTCCCGATCTCGATGCCGGCAACATCGCCTACAAGACTGCCGAGCGGCTGGGTGGCGCCGCAGCCCTGGGCCCGCTGCTGCAAGGACTGTCAAAACCAGGCAATGATTTGAGCCGCGGCTGCACCGAAAGCGACATCGTGGATACAGTGACGTTGACGATCCTGCAAAGCGCGCCATGAGTAGCTATGAGTAACCAGGGCAGCTCGAAAAAATTCGCGCTCTTCATTTCCGGCGGAGGCGGCAATGCGCTGAATCTCGTGCGGGCTTGCCGGGAAGGCCGAATTCCCGCCGAGCCTGCTCTGGTGGTGGCTTCGAAGGAGACGGCGCCCGGAGTCCTGAAACTGCGAAACGAAGGGCTTCTGGTGGTCATTCTCGATCGTAAGAATGCCGCCAGTGATGAAGCCTATTCAAAAGTCTGCCTAGGCGTCGCGGAGGCCGCGGGCGCCGATTTCATCGCCCTGGCCGGCTGGCTGCGCAAGCTCGTCATTCCGCCCGCATGGGAAGGCCGAATTCTCAACATCCATCCGGGGCTTCTGCCACGGTTTGGTGGTCCCGGAATGTATGGCATGCACGTTCATCGCGCCGTGCTGGCTTCCGGTGAAAAGGAATCCGGCTGTACGGTTCACCTGGTGGATAACGAGCTGGACCACGGGCGGAAGCTCGCCGAAAGCCGGGTTCCGGTGCTGCCTGGCGATTCCCCGGAATCCCTGCAGCAGCGCGTCTACGCCGCGGAAATGGAACTCTATCCAAAGGCCATGGCGGAATATCTTCGGCAAACCCGGTAGTACCTTTTGCGGAGCATCCATGCTTGTCCTCGTTTTGAATTCCGGTTCCTCATCCCTGAAGTTCAATCTTTTTGATATGACGAACGAATCACTTCTGCTGGATGGCATGGCGGAGCGCATCGGCGTGGATGGGTCCTTCCGATGGAGTGCTGGGAAGGAAAGCGAAAGCAGGGAACTGCCCTTGCCGGATCACGATACGGCACTGCGCGAGGTTCTGGAAGTGGTGACGCGGATCGTTCCCAAAGGCCGGCACATCAATGCAGTGGGCCATCGCGTGGTGCATGGCGGGCCGAAATACGGTGAGAGTGTGCTCATCAATGATCAAGTCCTGGCGGACATTGAGGCCTATGCTCTTTACGCGCCGTTGCACAATCCCGCCAACGCGCTGGGAATCCGCGTGGCGCGCCATGCCTTCCCTCATATTCCTCACATCGCGGTCTTCGATACGGCCTTTCACCACACCATCCCCGATTACGCCCGCACCTACGGAATTCCATTTGAATTGAGCCAGAAGTACGGCATCCGGCGATATGGATTTCACGGCAGCAGCCATGCCTTCGTGGCGGCCCGCACGGCCATCCTGCTCGCAAGGCCGCTTCGGAGCCTCAAGCTCATCACCTGCCACATCGGCAACGGAACATCGGTTTGCGCAGTGCTCAAAGGTCACAGCATGGATACCAGCATGGGCATGACGCCGTTGCAGGGCGTCATCATGGGAACCCGCTGCGGCACGCTGGATCCGAGCATCGTGGACCTGCTCATCGAGAAAGAACATCTCGATTACAACGCGATCACTGACCTGCTGAACAAGAAGTCCGGGCTCCTTGGCATCAGCGGTGTATCAAGCGATTTCCGGGAGATCGAGGCCGCCGCGGATGAAGGCAATGTGCGGGCGACGCTGGCGCGGGATCTGCTCACCTACGATGTGCGAAAATTCATAGGCAGTTATGTCGCGGTGCTGGATGGTGTGGACGCCATCACCTTCACCGCGGGCATCGGCACCAACAGCCCCAGATTGCGCGCGGAAGTATGCGGTCACTTAAGTTATCTGGGGCTGGAATTGGATCACGAAGCCAACACTGCGGGCACAGGAGAAAGACTTATTTCCACCCGCTCGTCCAAAGTTGCCGTGGCCGTGGTACCCACCAACGAGGAACTGATGATCGCAAGGGAAACGGTGAAGTGAAGTTCTTGTACGTGTCTCGCTTACATTCCATCCTGGATTGGCAAGATTTCATCCCCAACGTTCAATTGTCGATTGGCGATTTACGATTTTCGATTGAAGCCCAAACGGTGGTGGTGGTAGTCAATCGACAATCGGAAATCGACAATCGGAAATCTTCCCTCATCTGGGCAGGACTTCGAGATCAAGCACCTAAAGCCCATCCTCCAGCTCGAATTCCGGATCGGGAAGCGAGAGGATGTCCGGCCCATCTTTGGTAATGGCGATGGCGTGCTCGAACTGCGCGCTCAGGCCACCATCCTGGGTGCGTACGGTCCAGCCATCGGCCTCGACGATGCACTTTTGGGAGCCGGTATTCAGGATGGGTTCGATGGTGATGGTCATGCCGGGTTCCATGCGGAAACCCGTTCCGGGGCGTTGATCGGCGTAGACCACTTGGGGATCTTCATGCAGTTCCCGGCCGATGCCATGGCCGATGTATTCGCGCACAATGCTGTAGCCGCGTTCCTCGGCGAAAGTCTGCACCGCGGTGGCCATGTCACCGAGCCGCAATCCCGGCCTGCACTGCTCAATGCCCACGAACATGGCGAGCTGGGTCGTCTGGATCAGCATCTTAGCTTCCTCGGAAATCTGGCCCACACCCACCGTCAGGCAGGTGTCGCCGTTGAAGCCATCCAGGCGGCAGCCGCAATCAATGGCGATGACATCGCCTTCCTGAAGGATGTAATGCGTAGGGATCCCATGGACCACCCTGTCGTTCACCGAGGTGCAGAGTGTGCCCGGGAATCCGTGGTAGCCCTTGAAGTTGGGCACAGCACCATGCTTGCGGATGAAGGTTTCGGCGATCTTGTCCAATTCCAAAAGGCTCACGCCGGGCTTGGCCGCCCGGGCCGCGGTCCGCAGCGCATTGGCCGCCAGCCGCCCCGCCATGCGGAGTTTTTCGATCTCCTTGCGGCTCTTGTAACGGATTTGTTCGCGGTAAAGCAAGGAAGGCTCCTGAGTCTCAGTGTAGCCTGCCCTCCCCGGACTTGGCGGCAAGATAGACCATTGCGGCATGCCCCGCACCTTGCAGCAATGAGTTATGAGTTATGAGTTATGAGTCGAGAGTCTAGTTGTTCCGCTCTCGACTCTCGACTCTCGACTTGAGACTTGATACGGAGTTGCATTCAAATGATTCACCGCCAAGGCCGCCAAGAGAGTTCGTCATGTGCCTGCTTCACGGATGGAATTCAGGCGGCGCGGCGGCGGCCTCGCGCTACG
>JANOLT010000157.1:0-2275 GCA_031419915.1 Holophagaceae bacterium | reverse complement strand
TCCTTCACACCACCCGCTTTGTTTCGCCCGCGCTGCCTGAGGCCAGGAGCTTGAGGATTTCCGCCACCTCCAGCGCGGAGGCGGGGCGATCTTCGATGCGCTTGGCCATGAGTCGCTCCAGCAAGTAGCTGAAACCATCAGGCAGATCTGGAGCCATCTCCTTGGCGCGGGGCACGGGGGAGTTCAAGTGCATGAGCAGCAGTTCCGTGATGGCAGCGTGCTCGAAAGGCGGAAAGCCGGTGGAGAGTTCAAAGAGCATGACGCCCAGAGCGTAGAGATCGGTGCGCGGATCCACCCGCTCGCCTTTCACCTGCTCGGGGGCCATGTAGCGTGGCGTGCCAAAGACCTGACCTTCGTCCGATGTGCCTTTGGCGGCCACCGGCGCGGCCAGACCAAAATCCATGATCTTGGCATCGCCACGAGCATCGAACAGGATGTTCAACGGCTTGATGTCGCGGTGCACTACACCCACGCCATGGGCGGCTTCCAGGCCTTCCGAAACCTGGCGCCCGATGCGAAGCACCAGGCCGATGGGCAGGCTCCCCCGGTCATCCAGTAGCTGCTTCAGCGTGACGCCCTTCAGGTATTCCATGGTGACGAAGGGCAGGCCCTCGTAGTCGCCGTAATCATGGGTGCGCAGCACATACTTGTTGGTGATTTTTCGGGCCAGTTTGATTTCCTGCTTGAGCTGCTCCAGAAAGCCCGCGGAAAGATCATGTTCGGGGCGGATGATCTTCAGGGCCACGTCTTCATCCAATTGCTGATCGTGGGCCTTCAGCACGACGCCCATTCCGCCTTTGCCAAGGATGTTTTCGATGCGGTAGCGACCGGCGAAAATATCGCCCTCTTTCAGGGTCACCCGCTTGCGTCGGAGCGCGGGTTCCACGCCCTGCATCACTTGGGAGGTGGTAGGCAGCACAATTGTGGCATCCACATCCACGGCGCTCATGCTGAGCCGGCTCTGCGCGACGGATTCCATCTCCGCGCCCATGCCCCGGCGTCCATCCGCGGAGTCCAGGTTTTCGAGCGCCGCCAGCAGCTCGTCTTTGGCTTTCAGTTCCGAGAGCATGGCCCTGAATGCCTGTGTGAGATAGCCCACTTCATCCTGACTGTTGAGCGCTGGAATCTCAGGCCGCTCACCCTCCGCCAGCTGTGCCGTAGCGCGGGTCAGAGCCGCCAGGGGCGATGTCACCGCGCGGCTGGAGGTCAGTGAAAAAAAGATCGCCAGAAGCAGACCCCCCGCGCCGGTCGCCAGGATCACGTTGCGGATGGTCACGAAGGGCGCCAGAAATGGCTCCAGGGGCATCATCACCACATCCCCGATCTGGAGATCCAAGGCGTTGACACCCTGCAACGGCGCCAGAACGGCGAGGTAAGGCCGCCCTTCAATCGTCACCGGAACAGTCCCAGATCGCTGCCCGGCCACCACCCCTTCCTGCGCAGTTCTAAAAGCGTCCCCAGTAGAAATTGCCTGCTGCAACGAGGCCCGCTGGCCCACATCCGTCATCGTCAGCCCCTGAATCTGGAATTTGCTCAATAGCCCGAAGTGCGGTGGGGGATCGCCCTTTCGGCCTGGGGGCAGGGATACGAATCTCAGATCCTTAGCTGCTGCGTCACTGAGCCTATTGCCGACGAGCATCACGCCGAGGGATGCCCCGCCAGGGGAGAAGATGGGGCGAGCCACGGCGTGATAGACGCCTTTGAATTTGCCTTGGTCAATCTTGAAGAACCCGCGATAGGAAGGGCCGGGATAGCCCGCCTTCTTGGCTTCATCGGGATACATGGCCATCTGCACGATGCCCACATCGTTGTAATCCTGCTTCACGCCATCGGTGGTGCAGGAAAGCAGCATGCCGGTGGGACGCACCACCACGGCGATCTCGGAGCTGAGCCGGGAAAGATTGTCCAACAATGTGTCACGAACCGAGTTGTAATCACCCTTTTCAATGTTCGCCTGGTTGCCCGAGTATTGGGTGAAGACCTCCAGACCCGCGTCCATGATCTTGCCTTGCTGCTCGAAAGCGCGATCCACCACCTGGCTGGCAGAGGTCATTTGCGCCCCGGCGGATTCACGGGCCTTCCGGTCGGCCACCGTGGAGGTAATGAAGACCAGCACGCCGATGATCACCAGGATGGTCACGCTTGTGCGAAGGACGAACTTCCAGGCTAGCGAGCGGTACCAGCGCACTTCATGGCTCATGGCGAACCTCGAAAAGGGGAATTTGGTTGAATCGAGCTTAGCGGTTTTCTGTTCTTCCCCTTCGATGCGCGAAAG
>JANOLT010000156.1:0-2657 GCA_031419915.1 Holophagaceae bacterium | reverse complement strand
GGGTGTTGCAAGTGCTCTATGTTCTGACGGTCTTTCTGCTGCTGGCGGTGTTTTTCTTCCCCAAAGTGAACAACGCCCATCGCTGGATTCGGCTTTTTGGACAAAGTGTCCAGCCGTCGGAATTCTTCAAACCCCTTTCGGTGCTCATTGTGTCCTGGTGGATGGTGCGCCATGCCGATGCTTGGGATGAGCGCCAGAATTCAATTCCCAAGCTCCTGATCCTGTTCGGCATTCTGCTATTGCCCTTGGCGTTGATTCTTCGGGAACCGGATTTCGGGACCACTTTCCTGATCATATTCGTAGCGATGCTCCTGGTCTTTCTGGGGGGTGCACCGCGTTGGATTTTCGCGGTGGCGGGGCCGTTGCTGATCGCGGTGGGGGCTGCCTTCGTGTGGTTCGAGCCCTACCGCAGGGCCCGCGTACTGAGTTTTTTGAATCCCGAAGCGGATCCCCTGGGCCAGGGTCATCAGGCCCTGCAAAGCCTCATCGCGGTGGGGAACGGCGGCATTTTTGGCGTGGGTGTAGGCGCTTCCATGCAGAAGCTCCACTATCTTCCCGAAGCCCACACGGACTTCATCTACGCGGTGATCGGCGAGGAGACAGGGCTTATCGGGACGGTTATCGTGCTGGCACTTTTCGTGGGGATTCTCTGGCGTGGCTATCGCGTGGCGCGCATGGTGCGCGACAGCTACCTGAAACTCTGCGCCATGGGCCTTACTCTGCTGCTGGTGGTGCAGGCCCTGATGAACATCAGCGTGGTGCTGAGCATCGCCCCCAACAAGGGAATCCCGCTGCCTTTCATCAGCTATGGCGGCACCAGCCTGATCATCAGCCTGGTTTGCCTTGGATTGCTATTGAGCATTTCCAAGGAATCCGGAGCCTAGGTGCAGGGGTTCGTCTTCGTCATCGTCAATGATTTGCAGATTGGGCCCAGCGCTTAGGAGCACGGCGTCTTCAAAGATGTTCCGTAATTTCGGCTCGAAACGTTCCGCCTGCTGGATGCGCGGATCATCGGCCAGCTCCACGGAGAGGCGCTCCATACCCTTGATGACGGCGGTTTCCAGACCCAGGATGCCCGCCAGCAACTTCAGGGGATTCAAGGCTTCCTTGGCCGATATCCGCGTGGTGAATGACAGGTCCCCGTTCTCCCAGAAAAGAGCCTGTACGTGATGACGGACCTCGATCTGCTTCACTGATTTCTGGCCGCCTACTTTGCCTGTCTTTTCGATGCAGAAATTTGTTGCTGCCTCGAAGGCCGCAAGTTTTGATTCGGCATCACGCCGAAGCTCCGTAGGGCAGGGCCAGCGCCAATGCGCAAGGCGAGATAACTCCAGCACAGGCGTGGCGTAGGCTGGCAGTGCCGCGCAGCCTGAAAAGGCAAGGCCGGTCGGTGCCACCGCGTTGAGCCTTGCCAGCAGCGCGTCTTCACAGTCTTTGGGCATTGGGCTGATCTCTGCATCCGCCCATTCCGAGCGGCCCGTCAAGCCGACGGGCAGGAGATGCCCTAGCACCACCAGGGGCCGTGGCGTGCGCTCCAGGCTAAGGGTCGGTGCCAAGTCGGCTGCCTGTAAAACCCTTGCAAGGTGCGAGAGGAATTGCGCGGGATTCAGATGGGCCAGGGCTTCGCCACGCCCGTAACGCAAGCGCAGGATTCCGCGTTCAGAGTCCAGCCTGGTTTCAGCGCTGCGGCGGTCTCTTGCTTTTTCCGCCGCCACGCCTAGGCGGATTTTCAGCTGTTTGAGCTTGGAAGGATGAACGCCCTTGGGCATCCGGTGATGGCGCAGCCGCGCTTGAGCTTCTTCTGTACTGCCTTCCTTCTCTATGTCCGGCAGCAGGGCCAAAGCCGCGTCCCAGTCCGGTTCCGTGGCCCCGAGCACATGCTCGAAACGCTGAAGGGAGGGGGCGAAAGGGTTGTTCACGGGATCAGGATACCCGCCCCTCATCCCGCCTTTGCAGCCGGGCCTCGCCATGTTCAACTAGAGGTTTGATTTCCGAAGCGCTTGGGTGCGCTTCGCTGACGCACGAGGGCGGACAATGAGTGATTCTTCAGTTGAGAAAAAGAAGTACAAGGTCTATCTGCCCAAGACGGACTTCCCCATGAAGGCGGACCTTCCGCAGCGGGAACCCAAGCGGCTGGAGACATGGAAGGCTGGGGGCCTGTACAAGCGCATCGAGGCCAAGCGCCGGGCCGATAATGCGGCCGGAAGTGGCAAAGGTCGCGCTGTGCTGCATGACGGGCCGCCCTATGCCAATGGCGCCATCCACATCGGTCATGCCCTGAACAAGATCTTGAAAGATGTCGTGGTGAAATCCCGGTGGATGGAGGGCTACGAATCGCCCTACGTTCCGGGCTGGGATTGCCACGGCTTACCCATCGAGCACGCGGTGGAAAAGGACTTAGGTCCCAAGCGCAGGGAGATGAGCCGCACGCAATTCCTGGAAAGGTGCCGTGCCTTTGCCTCTAAGTGGGTGGACACGCAGAGCACGGCCTTCCAGCGTCTGGGCATTCTTGGCGCGTGGGATGAGCCCTATCTGACCATGGCGCCAAAGTATGAAGCCGCTGTGGTGCGACAGATGAGCCAGCTCTTCGAGCACGGTGCCGTGACGCGGAAATTGAAAGTTGTCCACTGGAGTTACGGCGCGCGGACCGCCCTGGC
>JANOLT010000155.1:0-2284 GCA_031419915.1 Holophagaceae bacterium | reverse complement strand
GTCCAGGAATTGTTCAGGACAGAAGTGGTGAAACCCCCGCACCAAGATTCGATACCAAGCTCAGCGGCCAGGTTCATCTCGATGGCCTGAATCCCCTGACTAAGCCCCGCTTCCGTTTCTGGCTTGTGAAGGCTGGTAATGAAGGGAAATTGAAACGGGCCTCGCCGGGTTCATTAAGAGCCAAGGCTCTATCCGCCATTATCGGTATCAAGACTGATGCCGGATATTCCTTTGAGATTCCTTGGGTCAAAGGCGACGTTGATCCTGACGACCGCCTGTTTGTGGAAGTCTTTCTTGGCCGCCGTAGGGCCACCACGGCCATTTCAGCCATCCAATCGCATTACCTGCCCGCCTCTCGCCCAAAGGGCAACGAAGAAAAAAATTAAGCCTCTGCTTAGCGCCGCGTCCAGGGCAGCAGGCCCGGAAGCTCCAAGCGCAGCGCGAACAAGCCGTTCTTCTGTTTCCTTACACCAAGTTTTACAGCAAGAGGAAGCACCTCGACGCCGGCCGCGGCGGCGCGATCCAGTTCCTGCGCGTAGGCCGGATCAATTTCCCGGGCCACGTCAAAAGCAGCCACATCATGACGATGGACAAAAAAGACGATGGCCGCCCGATGGCCCTGCTCCACCATTCCCCTGAGTTCCCGCAGGTGCTTCCGCCCCCGCTCGGTGACCGCATCGGGAAAGCAACCATGGGAGCCAATTTTCAGCGTCGTGTTCTTTACTTCGATATAGACGCGGCGGCCTTGGGCATCTTTTGCCAGCACATCAATGCGACTGTTTTCTGAACCATATTTCTGTTCTGTAAGAACATCCACCAATCCCGGGAGCCCCGGCAGAGCGTCATTCCGAGCCGCATGGGCGACCACGCGATTGGGCATCCCGGTCTCCACACCCACCCAAACGCCATCGCGCTTGCATACGAGCCACGTATATTTCAGCTTCCGGGCGGGATCATCGTGATACGAAAGGAGCACCGTATCGCCAGGTTCCCAGCAGCTTGTCATGGAACCCGTGTTGGTCGTGTGGGCCGTGATGACTGCGCCATCGGGCAATTCAACGTCAGCCAGAAAACGCTTGTAGCGTTGGATGATCCGCCCCTGGATGAGATCGCGCTTTTCCATCAAGACCAGGTTTCAAGGATTCGATCCACCGCTTCGGGGAGGTTCTCCGCCACCAGATCCGCCAGCGATCCATCCACGCTTTTCCCGTAGCCCGTTCGCACCAGAGCCACATGGCAACCGGCTCTGCGCCCGGCTTCAAGATCGCTCTCTTTGTCGCCGATCATCCAAGAACGCGAAAGATCCAATCCGTGTTCCCGCGCGGCGCGAGTCAGCATTCCAGCATTGGGTTTTCGTTCGGGGTGGTCTGGATGGGCGAAATCCCCCTGCCCCATTTCGTGATGGGGAGCCACGTACACCGCGTCCAGATGCGCACCCGCCCCTGCCAGCAATTCCGACATACGAGCCGTCACCTTATCGAATTCATCAAACCCGTAATAGCCGCGCCCGATGCCGCTCTGGTTCGTTACAACGGCCACCGGTATCCCCCGTGCATTGAGTCTCGCCACGGCTTGAGCCACACCAGGAATGAGAACCAGATCTTCCGGCTTGTGAAGGTAATCCACCTCTTCGTTGAGGGTCCCATCACGATCGAGGAAGATGGCGGCCCTCCCGCTCATTAGTGGTACTCCGCGAGAAAGACATTGAATTGCCGGGGCGCGGCAGCTTCGCGCCCGCTGATCCAGAGCAGCTTTTTGCCGTCGGCGCTGAAGTGCGGGAAGGAGTTGAAATTTCCCGTGTAGGTGAGCCGCTCCAGGCCAGTGCCATCAAGGTTCACTGTGTAGAGTTCGAAATTACGGCCCTTGCCTTGGCGGTCCTCCCAGTTGCTGGCGAAGACTACGGCTTTGCCATCCGGCGAAAAGACCGGCGCGAAGGCGGCGCCGACCAGGTGTGTCAATTGCCGCTTGCCGGTGCCGTCGGCGTTCATCACCCAGATATCCATGTCCATGGGTTCCACGAGGTGCTGCTTCAAGAGTTCGCGGTACTTGGCGCTGGCCGCATCGCCTTTGGGATAATTGGTGCGCCAGGCGATGAGCTTTGAATCGGGGCTCCACACGGCGCCGCCGTCGTATCCCACGGCATCCGTCAGGCGCTTCAGGTGTTTCCCGTTGATGTCGGCCCTCCATAGATCAATGTCCCCGCTGCGTTCAGAGGTGAACACGATCCACTTGCCGTTGGGCGCCACAGTGGCCTCGGCGTCGTAGCCGTCATGGGCCAGCAGGG
>JANOLT010000154.1:0-7889 GCA_031419915.1 Holophagaceae bacterium | reverse complement strand
CAAGACCTATAGCGGTGCCCCACCCATTCCAGCTCAGGTGCTGGATGAATCAGGGAAGGTGCTCTTTACGGAACACGACGTGAACCGCGGCCAGGAAGTCTTCCTCAAGTACGGGCTCATGGAGCACGGCACCCTTTGGGGTCACGGAGCCTACCTGGGCCCTGATTACACTGCTGAGTACCTGCACCGCATGGCGGAGATCGGGCGGGATACGGTGGCCATGTCCCGCTTTGGCAAGCCCTTCGCTCAACTGGAGCATGGACAGTCGCTGGAAGTGGGTGAGACCGTGAAGGGGCTCCTCAAGCAGAATCGCTACGACGCGGCCACCCGTACGCTCACCTATTCAGCGGTGGAATCCGCCGCCCTTCGAATCCAGACCCAGGAGTGGAAGGCCTATTTCTCGGGCGATGTTCCAGCTCCAGGTCTCCCCAAGAACTACATCAAGAGCGACGAGGAACTGAAGGCCCTGGCCACCTATTTCTCCTGGGCCACATGGGCCACCGTGGCACCGCGCCCGGGCGTGGACTATTCCTACACCAACAACTGGCCTTATGAGCCCTTGGTGGGCAACCTGCCGCCGTCTTCGGCCTACCTGTGGAGCGCCATGAGCCTGATCACGCTCCTGGGCGGACTGGGCCTGATCCTATTTGTCTTCGGGAAGTTCGATTACCTGGGTTGGGGCGCTGCGGGGGCTCGACATCCCCACGAGGGACGTCTACGTAACTGGGTTATCACGCCCAGTCAGAAGGTGCTGGGCCTTTACTTCGCAGTGGTGGCACTGCTCTTTCTCGGCCAGGCCGCCTTGGGTGGCGTCATCGCCCATTATCGTGTCGAGCCCGGTGCCTTTTATGGATTCGACCTTGCACGCATCCTGCCCTACAACCTCGCGCGCACCTGGCACCTGCAATTGGCCATCTTCTGGATCGCCACGGCCTGGGTGGCAGGCGGACTCTTCCTGGCGCCGCTTGTGGGCGGAGGAGAGCCCAAGGGCCAGAAGGCGGGCGCGCTGGTCCTGCTGGGCGCGCTGGCCATCGTGGTCTTTGGCAGCCTGTTCGGCGAATACCTCGGCATCAATGGAATGCTGGGCTCCCTGTGGTTCTGGCTGGGTCACCAGGGAAGCGAGTACCTGGATCTGGGGCGTTTCTGGCAGATGCTCCTGGCCGCAGGCCTCGTATTCTGGCTTTTCCTGATGTTCCGTGGATTGCGGCCCGCCATGAAATCCAATGATCAGGGGGAACTCCCCTCGCTGTTCCTCTACGCTGCGATAGCCATCCCGCTCTTCTATCTACCTGCGATGTTCTACGGGCCCCATACCAATTTCGCGATCATCGACAACTGGCGTTTCTGGATCATCCATCTGTGGGTCGAGGGCTTTTTTGAACTCTTCGCCACGGTGCTGGTGGCGGTGATCTTCCACCAGATGGGCCTGGTGACGGCGAAATCCGCCACCCGGTTGGTCTACCTCGACGCCATCCTTTACCTGGGTGCGGGCGTCGTAGGCACAGGCCACCACTGGTACTTCACGGGCCAGGGAACCCTGAACATGGGCCTGGCTTCGTGCTTCTCGGCCATGGAAGTGGTGCCCCTGACGCTGCTCACCCTGGATGCGTGGGACTTCATCCGCCTCAAGGACCAGCAATGTGAGGCGTGCGGCGAGTCCATGGCGGTGAAGCAGAAGTGGGTGATCTATTTCCTTATCGCCGTGGGTTTCTGGAACTTCGTGGGTGCCGGCGTTTTTGGCTTCCTTATCAACCTGCCCATCGTGTCCTACTTCGAGATGGGCACCACGCTAACGGCCAATCACGGCCATGCCGCTATGTTCGGCGTCTTTGGGATGCTCGCCCTCGGTGTGATGATCTTCTGCCTGCAGGCGATCAACAGCGAGGATGCATGGAAGCGCGTGGAGAAATACATCCGCTTCGGATTCTGGGGCCTGAACATCGGCCTGGGCCTGATGATGCTGCTGGACCTCTTCCCGGCGGGCGTACTACAGCTGTGGGACGTCATCACACACGGGTACTGGCACGCGCGAAGGCTCAGCTACCTCATGGGAGGAACCTACCACACGCTGGAGTGGATTCGCATCGTTGCCGACATGGTGTTCCTGCTGGCGGGCGCGGTGCCTCTGGTCTTCGCGGCTCTCAGGCTTTCCTTCACCCGTGAAGTCAAGGTGGGCTGAGTCTCGCCAACTGCAACCCCAGATGATCCGATCCATTCTCGGCCGCCTTCGGGGCAGGGGGCCTGTGGCGATGGTGTGGCGGTGGCGGCGACCAACCCGATAGCGGCGCTGCGATCAGCGCGGTTGCAACCGCTTCCGGCATGGCACAATAACCGGATCGAAAGCCATCACCGAGATCGCCCCATGTCCATGGTCGTCAACAGCGTTGCCTATCGCAACGGGAAACGCCTTGCCGATGTTCCGGTGACGGACATCAGCGAGGTGATCAAAGAGCCCAACACTTTCATATGGCTCGGCCTGCACGAATCGGATCCGTCCGTCCTGTTGCAAATCCAGGAAGAATTTTCCCTGCACGATCTCGCCATCGAAGATGCACGCAACGCACACCAGCGCTCCAAGATCGAAACCTACGGCGACTCTCTGTTCATCGTCGTCAAAACCGCGCAGCTGAAAACCTACAACGGCAATGAAGATGGCGTGCGGGAGAACAGCGACGACATCGAAAAAAACTGCACGATCGAATATGGCGAAACTCACTTCTTCGTCGGCCAGAACTTTCTGGTGTCGGTGCGACACGGCAATGCCCAGGGGTATGCCGATGTGCGTAAACGCTGTGAAGAAAAACCGGAAATGCTGGCGAAAGGACCGGCTTTTGCGCTGTACGCGCTGATGGATTTCATCGTCGACAATTACCAGCCGATTGTGGAACGGCTAACCGGCGAATTCGACGCGCTGGAAGTGGATATTTTCAAAGGCCAGTTCGATCAGCTGTCCATCGAACGCTTATATGATCTCAAAATAAAATTACTGCAACTGCGCCAAGCGGTGCTGCCGGTCGAGGACATCTGTCTGCAATTGATGCGACTGCATCCGGAAATCATCCACAAGGATCTGCGCGCCTATTTCCGCGATATCCATGACCATGTCGCCCGCACCATCGAAACACTGGATAACCTGCGTGAAATGCTGACGACGGCGATGTCGGTCAATCTCGCTCTGGTGACCGTGCGGCAGAACGAAGTCGTCAAACGCCTGGCTGGTTGGGGTGCCATCCTCGCCGTGCCCACCGTGGTGTTCAGTCTGTACGGTATGAATTTCGATTCCATGCCCGAATTGAAATGGCGTTACGCCTATCCAGTGGTGTTGTTATCCACGCTGACCGTGTGCGGCGTGTTTTACCGGAAGCTGAAAAGTTCGGGCTGGTTGTGACACGGTGGATGACGGCGCACTCGGGATGGGTGGACGGGAACGCTACCCTGGCACGCTCGTCGCGGTGATCAGATAGTTGTTGAACGGCGTTCGTCCCCACATCGGCTCGACCTCGACCTTGAACCCACATGCTTGGAGTGTTCCCACAATCCGATCACGCGACGGGAAGTTGAGCATCGGAACGTTCAGCCAGCGGATCGCACGGGCGAAACGCTCCTGGAGGCTCGTGAGCGCGAAGCGCCAGCCGGGCTCACGCAGACAATCGCGAATCAGGATCATGCCTCCTCCCGCCGCTGCCTCGGTTGCTCTGCGGATCAGCAGGTCCTGATCGTCGTCCGTCAAGTAGTGAAGGAGATCGAGCATGACGACGTCACCGTGGAACCCGTGCAGCGAGTCGAGCGCATTCCCCACTTCGAAGTGCAGCCCCTCGTATCGGCCCACGGCAACGCTTCGCGCGGCCTCGATCTTCGGGAGGTCTGTGTCGACTCCGGTGATCGGTGCCCGCCATCCGCGCTCGCGAAGATAGAAGGCAAGTATCCCGACTCCACACCCGAGGTCGAGCAGCGGGTTGTTCCTCGAACCGACACGATTCCAGACGCCTTGGTAGACCGGATCGGTCGCAATCTTCGATCGAACATAGTGCTGCAACCATCGCGATTCGTAGATCTCATGAAACGGTTTTGCATTGCGCGCGGAGTTGTCAGTGGACGTCATAATCCCCCATCGTGAACTCAAACTCTACCGGCTCTGGAAAATCCCGCTCCGCAGCCGCGAAGCCGTGGAGCCACGGATTCAGGCTTCGGCTGACTTCGCATTCAAGCTGCGCCAGAGGCAGACACCCAGGATTCCCAGACCTACCGCCATGGCCGTGTGAGAGGCGCCGTAGAGGGCCGCGCGCAGGGCATGGTTTCCGAACAGGAAGCTGTGGTTGAGCGCGCCCAGGTCCAGTGTTCCGCCCCGCACACCCAGCACGAAGTGGTAGCCCTTCCACAGCATCAGTAGCACGCTCACCACGGAGCCGGGGACGTAGAGGCGCGTGGTCCACTTCAGCGATCGCGCGGAGAGCGGCGCGGCACCGAGGATCAGCCCGATGTGCAGGGCCCAGATCGCGGCCAGCGGCAGCAGCATACCGATGAGGATCGCGTGCCCGTGGACCAGTGCGAGGGACAGGATCGACTCCAGGTGCATCCCCGCCGGCACGGTTTCGCTGATGGGCAGCTTCTTCGCGGATTCCTGGAACGCGATTCCCACCAGAAGTCCGAAGAGCAGCATGATCAGCGCGAAGCGCAGATGGGTGCGGTAGAAACGGCGGTAGGGCTCGGGAAGGTTCACGCTGGCTCCGGTAATGACCTTAAGGAAAAGTACCGCGAAAGTCCCGGCTGCGGGTCCAGGTATGATCGCCCTAGAATGGAATGAATGGGCAATAGTGATTGACGTGCGCGTATGGTAGCTGGGCACACGCGCCTGCGCCGGACCTATCCCCGCGATTTTTCCAATAGCGCGATCATCAGCAAACTCAATAGTGCCCGCGTCTCTTCCACTTCTCTCAATTCGCCAGTTTTCGTGATCTCGAACTTGCCTTCAAAAAACGCCGCCTGCTTTTGAAAGCGCATCGCGACGTTGCCTTGACTCGAAACCAGATAGGCAGGATGGAACACATAACCCGAGAATATGCCGAGAACCGGGATGCTGCTGAAAATGCCATCCAGCAATTTGACCCATGGATTTTCTTCACCAACCTCCATGGTTTTGGTTGTGCCGTCGAAAATGTCGTAATGCGCTTTCCATAGCGATTTCATGCCGCGTTTCTTCATCGAACCCAAATCGGTTTCCGCCGCGTCGCGGAAATGATACTGGGCAGAGAAGTCGATTACGCGGTCGGCCTTGATGGTGAACAGCAACCTGGTTTGCTCTTTATCGGCGAAGACGTTGACCGCCTCCTTGAGCTTGAACAGTTTCTGTTTGACATAAAAGATCAGTTTGCCGTCGGCATCGGTGACGCTGATTTGCGGTGCCAGCGCGATCATCTTGAACGTAAGCGTGAGCGGGTAGTGCATTGTTTTCTCCTTGAATTCATCCATGGTACATGGGCCTTTTCTTCCATTGACGCCAATCCGGATAATGCAAGTTGTCCGGTAGACTGGTGGTACAGGTGCGCCGTCCTTGACCTGCCCCTTCCGTGAGGACCTCACCTGTACTGATCCACCGATCCAACCCCCACGAATCCGGGCCTCGATTGTAGACACCTGGTTCCCACTCCGGACGGCCCATGCAATTCCAGAATGTCTCGATCCTAAGCCTCAGCCATGTGGATGCTCCCCACCGGTTGACCTCCGCTGACATATGTGCCCGCCTCGCACCCACCCTGGAGCGCCTGGGCATGCGGCCCGACCTGCTTGAGAGCGCCTCGGGCATCGTGGCCCGCCGTTACTGGGACCCTGGCGTCCAGCCCAGCGAAGTGGCTGCTCTGGCAGCGGAAAAGGCCCTTGAACTGGCAGGCATTGACCGCTCCCGCATCGGCATCGTCATCAACACTTCGGTCTGCCGCGACTACATTGAGCCCTCCACGGCCTGCCTGGTGCATCACCGCCTGGGGCTGAGCGCGGACTGCATGAATTTCGACCTCGGAAACGCATGCCTGGCATTCATGAGCGGCATGCAGGTGGTGGGCAACATGATCGAGCGGGGCCAGATTGACTACGGTCTCATCGTCAACGGCGAAAGTGCGCGCTTCGTTCAGGAGGCAACCATTGAGCGACTCCAAAAACCCAACACCACGGAGGAAGAATTCCGCAGCCAGTTCGCCACCCTCACGTTGGGTTCCGGCGCCGCCGCCATGGTGATGTCCCGCTCGGATCTGGCGCCGATCGGCCATCGCTTCCTGGGCGTGGTGAACCGCGCCGCCACGCAGTACAGCGGCCTCTGCAAGGGGCAGGTGGACGAGATGCGCACCGACGCCAAGGCTCTGCTCATCGCGGGACTGGGGCTCGCCACCGAGACCTATGCCGAAGCCAAATCTGCCTTTGGCTGGGATGGGGATAACGTCCAGGAATTTGTGCTGCACCAGGTCAGTGGCACACACACTGCGATGCTTTGCCAGACCCTGGGCCTGGACCCGAAAAAGGTGATGGCCATTTTTCCGGAGTTCGGCAACATCGGGCCCGCCTCGGTGCCCATCGTTCTGTCCAAGGCCGCAGAAGCAGGCCGCCTGAACAAGGGCAACCGCGTGGCGCTCATGGGCATCGGATCGGGACTGAACTGCAGCATGGCCGAAGTCGTCTGGTGACATCGTGGTGAAGCGTTTTGACCCTGCGCTTTACCCCTTCCCGCCGCATCTTTTCGACCGCGGCGCGGATGTGCGGATGCACTACCTGGATGAAGGGAGCGGCCCGCCGGTGCTCATGGTACATGGCAACCCGTCCTGGTCCTTCTACTACCGGAATCTCGTGCTCGCCCTGCGCGGAACCCACCGCTGCATCGTGCCCGACCACATCGGCATGGGTTTGTCGGACAAGCCCGGCGACGAGGATTACGACTACACCCTGGCGCAGCGCATCAACGATCTGGAAGCCCTGGTGGTCTCCCTGGACCTGCGCGAACCGCTGACCCTGGTGGTTCATGACTGGGGTGGCATGATCGGTTTGGGATGGGCAATCCGACACCCAGAGCAGATCGCTCGGCTGGTGATCCTGAACACCGCGGCCTTCCCGCTGCCCGTCGGCAAGCGCCTGCCCTGGCTGCTGAAGCTGACGCGCACGCCCCTGGGCGCCCTGCTGGTGCGCGGCTTCAATGCCTTCGCCTGGGGCACCGCGCGCGTGGGCTGCACACGCCGACGGATGACGAGGGAAATTTCCGCCGCCTACCGTGCGCCCTACGACTCCTGGGCGAACCGCATCGCCACCCTGCGCTTCGTGCAGGACATCCCGCTGCACCTGGGCGATCCCGCCTACGCGCTGGTGCATCACGTGGCGGGCAACCTTGCGCTCTTCAAGAACACTCCCGCGCTCATCGTATGGGGCGGCAAGGATTTCGTCTTCGACGACACGTTTCTGGCCCAGTGGCGGGAGCACCTGCCCGCGGCGAAGCTGCGTTACCTGGCCGACGCGGGGCACTACGTGCTGGAGGATGCCGCCGACGAAGTGATTCCCCTGATTGCCGATTTCGTGAAATCCAGCCACCCTTGACAGGGCCCACCCAACTACCTATGACCGATCCCCATCCCGAATCCCAGCTTCCGCAATCCTGCAACATCGCCTCCTGGCTGCCCCGGATGGCGCGCCAGCAGCCCGATACGCTGGCGGTGGTGTTCCCCAGCGGCGTGGATGTGAATGGAAAACGCACCTACACGCACCTGACCTACCGGCAGCTGGATCAGCGCAGTGACGAGATCGCCGTAGGGCTGCGCCGCCATGGCCTCCAGCGGGGCATGCGCACGGTCCTGATGGTGAAGCCGAGCCTCGAATTCTTCGCGCTGACCTTCGCGCTGTTCAAGGCGGGCATC
>JANOLT010000153.1:0-1845 GCA_031419915.1 Holophagaceae bacterium | reverse complement strand
GCAGTAGACGCAGCGCAATGGGCATCCCGTGAGACGCACAAAGACGCAAGCCCGCCCAGCGCGGGTGCCCTCGCCTTGAATGCTGTGGAATATCTCGTTGACCTTGAATCGCACGTGGACTTCGCTCAAATTTTCAAGTTTAAAAGCCTTGATGAAATATCCCTAATCAACGCCAACGCCGCCCGCCATCGAGTGTGATGATCTCCCCGGTCAGATAGGTGCTTTCTGATGCGAATCGCAGGCTGCGGGCCACATCCGCAGGGCTCCCATTGCGCTTGAGCAGGCTGCGGGAAGCAAGCCATTGGGGGTCGCTGCTTTCATCAGGGAGCGCCGTTCCTATGGCATGGCCCACCACACGAAGTCGCGGTGCCAGCAGTTGCGCCAAGCCTGGCACCAGCGACGCGAGGCCTGATTTCGATGCACTGTAGGGCAGGCGTTTCAAGAAAGGCCGGTGGATGGACATGTCCAGCAGGAATTGCATGCAACTACCGTCGGCCAGCCGTGGCGCCAAGGCTTGGGCGCACAGCATGGGAAAGCTCAAATTCACGCGCCAGATGTTTTCCAGTTCCTTCATAGTCCATGCCCCAAACGGATGTTCAGGAAATGCCCCCGCCGCGATCACAGCCCCGGCAAGACGGATCCCGGCGCTTTCAAGCCCAGCAAGGTCTGCCATCATCTGGGGATCAAGCTCTGGATCCATGGCATTCCACCGGAAAGTCCGAAGTGAGGTGCGGCGAGCAAGGCCCTTCAACCAATCCTCTTCAGCGTCTTGAGAACCCGTCAATACCAAGGCATGATCCTGGGCAAGATCTTCGGCAAGGGCTCCCCCCAGCCTCCGCATCCCTCCCACTAGAATCCACCAGGGCTTTTCTTCAGGCATCCAGTGTCCCCTTCCTTGCAGCGCATCAAGTTCCGGCTGATCGTTACCAGTCTACTGGGCCTGTTGCTCTGTCTGGGATCCTTCGCCCTGTTCCAATGGGTTTACTCCTATTCCGATGACCAATGCTCTTGGGTCGTGGAGGGGAATAGGGTCGTGATCCGGGAGATTCTTCCCAATGGCGTGGCCGAAGAAGCGGGCCTGTTGGAGGGCGATGTACTGAAGGCCATCAGCGGCCGCAAGGTCACCCCTCAGACCCTTGGCGATGCGCAGAATCGGATCAACCAAGAGGGCGAAGGTCGCATCCTGGTCTACACCCTGGAGCGCGAGGGTCGCACCCTCCAGCAACCCATCCGATTGGTGAAGCCCTTCAGCATCGCCAGTCTGCTCATGGTGATTTCAGCCCTGGTGGCTTGGGCCCTGGGCCTGCTGGTGGTGGTGTCATCGGCCCAACGCAAGGTGGCCCGCCACTTTTTCTACCTGGGCGTCCTCGCCCTGCTGATACCCCTGATAGTGCGGCCTTTCCTGGGCACGCTTCCGCCCTGGCTGAACGTCGTGAGAGCACTATTCGGAAGCCTTGCCGTGGGACTGCTTCCCCCCATGTGGTTTCATTTTTTCCTGCGATTTCCTTATCCCTTTCCGCTGCGGAAGAATCGGCGTTTTCTGCAAGGGCTCTACCTGGTCTTTGGCCTGGTTGGGTTGTTCAGCCTGATTCAAGGTCTATTGCTGGCATCCAGGGAGTACTTCAAAGCCAATGTGGATCCCAAGCAGTTCGAGGCAGTGGCGGGATCCATCGCGATCCTGTTCGGCCCCAAGGTTCAGTTGCTGTTGACGAGCCTGATATTCGCCGCGGCGCTTTCCGGGGCCATCTGCTTCTGGCGGGGAGCTTGGCATCTCCCGGCATCGAGACGCCGCGCCCTTCTCCCGGCTCTCATTCTCACCTCGGCGGTGCTGCTGGATTTCGTGGC
>JANOLT010000152.1:0-3479 GCA_031419915.1 Holophagaceae bacterium | reverse complement strand
AAGGCTGGCTCGTAGCCTTTATCGGCGAGCCATTGCTTGGCTTCTGCGCTGACTTTCAGCTTCACGTTTTTCTCGTTCAGTAACACCTGAAGCTCTGCGAGATTCTTGTCCACGACTTTCAGGATTTCGGCTCGTCCCAATGGAGAAAAAGCAACGATGGCATCCAGTCGGTTGCGGAATTCGGGGCTGAAGGCCTTCTCGATGGCGCCTCTCGCTGATCCACCCAGGCCACCCATGGCGTCGCTGAAGCCCACGCGACGCTGGGAAAGATCCTTGGCGCCCGCATTGGTGGTGAGGATCAGCACCACGTGGCGGAAGTCCGCTTGGCGGCCGTGATTGTCCGTGAGCGTGGCGTGGTCCATGACCTGTAGCAGGATGGCGAAAAGATCCGGATGGGCTTTTTCGATCTCATCCAGCAGCAGTACCGCGTGGGGGCTTTTCCGCACGGCGTCCGTGAGCAGGCCGCCTTCATCGAAACCCACGTAGCCCGGCGGCGCGCCCACCAGCCGCGAGACCGCGTGCTTCTCCATGTACTCGCTCATGTCAAAGCGTAGGAAGGGCACGCCGAGGATACTTGCCAGCTGCTTGGCCAGTTCGGTCTTGCCCACGCCCGTGGGGCCGGAAAACAGGAATGACCCCATGGGTTTCTCGTGCCCCCGCAGCCCCGAGCGGCTGAGCTTGATGCTGGAGGCCACTTTTTCGATGGCCGCCTCCTGGCCGAAAATCACCGCGCTCAAGCGTGCGTCAAGGTCCGCCAGGCGGTCGCGGTCATCGCCGCTGAGACTCTGCAAGGGCACCCGGGCCATTTTCGCCACGATCACTTCGATGTCCGCCACATCGAGCGCTTTTTTGCGTTTCCGGGGTGGCAATAGCTTTTGCGCGGCACCGGCCTCGTCCAGCACATCAATGGCCTTGTCCGGCAGGTGCAGATCTCGCAAGTGGCGGGCAGACAGTCGCACGGCGGCTTCCAGTGCGGCATCGCTGAAGTGCACGCCGTGATGATGCTCGAAGAGTTGCCTCAATCCTTTCAGGATGTCCAGGGCTTCAGCCTCGCTGGGTTCACCCACGTCAACTTTCTGGAAACGGCGGGAAAGCGCACGGTCCCTATCGAAGGAAAGCTTGGCATCCTGGAACGTGGTGGCGCCGATGCAGCGCAGCTCACCCGCCGCCAGCGCGGGTTTGAGCAGGTTGGACGCATCCAGACTGCCGCCGCTCACGGACCCCGCGCCGACAATGGTATGGATTTCATCAATGAAAAGCAGGGCGTGGTCTTTGGCTTTCAGTGCCTCGATGACCGCCTTGACCCGCTGTTCGAAATCACCCCGGTAGCGTGTGCCCGCCAGCAGGGCGCCTAAGTCCAAAGCGAAGAGGCTTGAACCTTTCAGTACATCGGGGACCTTGCCTTCGTGAAGCCGCAGCGCCAAACCCTCGGCGATGGCGGTCTTGCCAACACCCGGTTCACCCACCAACAACGGATTGTTTTTCCGGCGACGGCAAAGGATTTGAATGATGCGGTCCAATTCCGCAAGGCGGCCTACCAAAGGATCAATCTTGCCTTCGGCGGCGCGGGCCACCAGGTCCACGGTGTAGGCCTTCAATGGGTCCGGAGGAGGGGCTTCGCCTTCTTCACTGGGTGCATCCGTGGTTTCAGCTGGCTTTGGAATGATGGATTCGGCCGATCCATGAGAGAGATAGCGCAACAAGGCCAGGCGCTGAAGCCCTTGGGATCGAAGGTAGTGGGCACCGAAACTTTCGGGTTCCTGAAGCACCGCGACCAGAACACTACCCACATCCACGATGGCCTGCTCAGAGGACAGAGCATGAAGGATGGCCCGCTCCATGACCCGCTGGAAACCCAAGCTGGGCGAGGGGTGCAGTGTCACGCCGACCGGCAGGACCTCTATCTTCTCTTCGAAAAAGGCATTCAATGAAGCCTGCACTATCGTGAGTTTCACGCCGCATGCGGAAAGCGTTTTCTGGACTTCGGATTCGCTTAAGAGCCCTGCCAACAGGTGCTCTACCGTGACGAGCTCATGCCGTTTGAAGCGAGCCAATTCAAAGGCCTTGCGGATGGCGGATTGCAGATTGGCCTGGAGAGGCGGTGTGTTCATGCTTCCACGCTTAAGAGCCTGTTTCAGAATGAGGTGCGGCCGCGACGGAGGCCAGCCGCGATGCAGCGCAAGGAATGGGCCGCAGCGGCGTATAGATCATACGCCCAAGGCCCGTGACGCCGCGGTGCGCGCGGCTGGCCCCGTCCCTTCGGGCTGGGGCGGCGGGCTTCGCGGGGCTGCGTTACCCTCCCGTGGCGTATGGCCGATATGCCGTGGTCGGCTGCCTTGCCCCGCTCGCCCGGCGCTCCCAGCGCGGCCACGCCTCATTTTGAAACAGGCTCTAAGGGTTCCATGGTGCAGAGCAATGGGTACTCATGCTGCTCTGCGAGGACGCGCACCTGGGTGATTTTCGTTTCCGCCACGTCATGGATGAAGAGCCCCGCGATTCCCTTGCCTTGGCGATGTACCGCCAGCATGATGCGGGCGGCCTCGCTTTCAGGTTTGCGGAAGATGACCGTCAGCACGAAGACCACAAAATCCTGGGTGGTGTAGTCATCGTTGTGAAGGATGACCTTCCACATGGAGGGCGGCTGAAGCTTTGGCTTTCCCTTGGTCTTCGTGGCGAGACCGGTTCCACCTTCAGGCTGGCTCTTGGGGGTGGGCATCAATCACTCCGGTCTACAGTTTAAGCCCTGAGTCCCAAGTCCCAAGTCCTGGGGTTCAATTCGGAGGCGGCCATTGGCCGCGTGAATAATAATTGCGCCTCCGGCGCTCAGGACTCAGGACGAATACCCTGCTGGTGCTCCCGCCCGGGGTCGAACCGGGACGCCCTTGCGGGCTGCGGATTTTAAGTCCGCTGCGTCTGCCATTCCGCCACGGGAGCTCACCTACAGCCTATCCACCGATCAAAATAAACCAATCGTTCTGGGGCCAAGACCGGCATAAGACGCGGTCCACTTGCGGCACCGGATGGGCATGAATCTCTTAACCGGACCTTTTACATTCAGAAGGGATCGCCATTGTTGTAGACACGGGTCAATTTGCCACGTCATTCAATGTTTCCATGGGGAAACCTGGGCTTTCATCGCCTTGGTCTCGGCCTTTTCGCGTGATATGGTTTCAGGTCTTGAGGGAGTTGCATGGGTTTCATGGGATTCAAGGTTTTCTTCGTGATGGCAGCCTGCTCGTTATCACTCGTCCCAGCGCAGCAGAAGGACGTGAAGCTCTTCTTTCAGCGCACCTGCGCTGCCTGCCATGGTTTGGATGGCTCCGCTCGAGGACTGAACGGCCAGAAGCTGCCGGGCCGTGTTCTCAGTGATGCCCGATGGCAGGGCAGTAAAAAGGATGCGGACCTTGTGAATTCCATCCTTAAGGGCAAGGGTGGTATGCCCTCCTTCCAGTCCCAGCTCAGCGAGACGGAAGTGGAGA
>JANOLT010000151.1:0-1512 GCA_031419915.1 Holophagaceae bacterium | reverse complement strand
ATCAGGGCGATGGGACCGTGTTTCATCTCACCGGCCGGGTAGCCCTCCGCATGGATGTAGGAGATCTCCTTGAGTTTCAGCGCGCCTTCAAGGGCGATGGGATAGAGCGGCCCCCGGGCGAGGTACAGAAAATCCTCGGCCTCACGCCAGTCCTGGGCCCACTTTGCGATATGCGGCTCCAGACTGTTGATGCGCTCCAGCAAAGCGGGCAATTCCCGCAGGCTCTGAATCAGTTCGGCGCGAAGGTTGGGATCGAGCGTTCCCTTCGCTTCGCCGATGCGCATGGCCAGGAGCAGGAGTACGCTCAATTGCGTGGTGAAGGCCTTGGTGGAGGCCACGCCAATCTCAGGGCCCGCATGGGTCAGCAGCGTGGCTTCAGCCTGACGCGTAGCGGTTGAACCCTGCACGTTGCAGATGACGAGGGTCCGTGCCCCCCGTGAGGCAGCCTCCTTCAATGCGGCCAAGGTGTCTGCAGTTTCGCCGCTTTGGGTGATGCCGATCGCGAGCGTCCCCGGCGGCACGATGGGATCCCGATAGCGGTATTCCGATGCGTAATCAATGTCTACACCGATGCGCGCCAGTTGCTCCAGATAGAACTTGCCGACGAGACCCGCATGCCAGCTTGTGCCGCAAGCCACGATGGATACCCGGTTGAAGGCCCGCAATTGCTCCGTCGTGAAGGGCAGATCCAGCTGGATGGGTTCGGAGTCCTCAATGGGCAGGCGATTCAGTAGCGTGTTCGATAGGGCCTGGGGTTGCTCGAAGATTTCCTTCTGCATGAAGTGCTTGAAGCCACCTTTTTCGGCCGCAACGGGATCGAAGGAAACCGTATGCACGGTGCGCAGTACAACGCCCCCATCCATGCGAAAGATCCGTGCGCCCTCGCGCGTGATCTCCGCCAGATCGCCATCTTCAAGGTAGATGATCTTTCTGGTGTGGCGGAGCAAAGGCACCACGTCCGAAGCCAGAAAAGTCTCGCCGTCACCCAGGCCGATGACCAAGGGCGGGCCGCTGCGGGCCACCAGGATTCGACCGGGATCATCGGCGTGAAGGCAGGCCAGGGCGTAAATGCCGCGCATTTTTTCAACCGCGGCGCGGAAGGCTTCGACGAATTCCAAGCCGCCATTCATCAGGTGCGACACCATCATCGGAAAACATTCCGTGTCGGTTTCGGTGATGAAGGTATAGCCCGCAGCTTTCAGCTCCGTTCGTAGTTCCAGGAAATTTTCAAAGATGCCGTTATGTACCGCCACAACCTTGCCATCGTTGCTGCAATGAGGATGGGCGTTTTCCTCGGTGGGTCGGCCGTGGGTGGCCCACCGTGTGTGGCCGATACCGAGGGGCGACGGATCATTCAGATCAATCTTGGCCTGAAGATTGATGAGCTTGCCGCTGGGACGGCACCGAGCGCGACAAGCACGCCTATTAAGAGTTCCCAAACGCGGCCCGGGGTTGCGAAAAATGCGTGTGACTGGATCAACTCCACGTCGCGGACGTTGGCCTGCACCACGA
>JANOLT010000150.1:0-9281 GCA_031419915.1 Holophagaceae bacterium | reverse complement strand
TCGAGGCGCTGGATGAAACCATCGGCATTGCCTGGCGGGAAACGGAAACCCCCGCGGTATTGGTGGGACATTCCATCGGATGCCTGGCCATCCTACATTGGGCGGCGGACCCTTTCTTCGCGGCCCGCTGGCCCGTGAAGGCCGCGCTGCTGGTATCGCCAGCGGACGTGGAGCGAAAGGATTGCCCCGAAGTGCTGCGCGCATTTGGGCCCATCCCCATGGGCCATCTGCCCTTCCCCAGCCGTATCGTGGCCTCCAGCGATGATTCCCTTCTTTCCCTGGATCGCGCGAAACAATTCGCCGATAGCTGGGGATCTGAATTCACAAATGTGGGCAATTGCGGTCACATCAACACCGCCTCCGGTTTCGGCGAGTGGCCGAGGGGTGAGGCGCTGTTACAGGAACTGATGTAAGCCGTTCATCAACGCCTATTCCCACCTCTCCTCACAACTGAAATTCATCGCGGAAATGATCGCCAAAGATCTACCATCTCAAGTATTCGTCACCGCCACCGGAGGTTTCGATACCCACAGCAATCACGCTCGGGATTTCCCACTCCTGCTGAACGAAATGGGGGCGAGCTACCCGAATCTGGTATTCCTCTGAGTTCCAAATCGGCAATCGCCAATCGGCAATCGAAAATTGAATTCGGTGGCACCATCAATATCCCGGACCTTCCGGTACTCGATGCCCCGATGAACAAGCCCAACGCTAAAAAAGCCCCCGCTGCCACTGGTCCCTTATGGATGCAGTATTGGCTCATGCGGCTTTGCGAAATGGATTCCACATCCGGACGCGAAGACGCGATGCTGCCCGCGCTTCATCAGATTCTCAAAGAGATGGGCGCAGAAGTGTTCGAACAGCCGGTGGCGCCTGGGCGCACGAATATTCTGGCCCTGTGGGGAAGACCCCGCGTCCTGTTCTCCACACATCTCGACACGGTGCCGCCTTTCATCCCGCCCAAAAAGCACGGGGATGCGATCTATGGCCGCGGTACCTGCGACGCCAAGGGCCAGATCATGGCCCAGCTCGAAGCCATCCGGCAGATGCTGCGGGAGGGCATTACGGGCTTCGCGTGGCTCGGCGTGGTGGGCGAAGAAACCGATAGCATCGGCGCCGCGGCAGCCTTGGGGCTCTCGGGCCGGGTCAGGGATTGCCGGGCTCTCATCAATGGCGAACCCACGGACCTGAAGCTCGCCACGGGCCAGCGGGGGGTACTGCATCTTCGCCTGAAGTGCACGGGAAGGGCCGCCCACAGCGGCTCTCCAGAGTTGGGCCTGGATGCCAACTGGATGCTCATTGACTGGCTTCAACGCATGAGAGAACTGCCCAAACTCGATGACTCGGATCTCGGGCCTGAAGTCTGGAACCTTGGCCGCATCGAAGGCGGCCAAGCCATCAACTCCATTCCCGCTCATGCGGAAGCCCACGTGCTGGCGCGCACGCTGCCTCGCTCCCTGTTCGTGTTGCGGGTTGGCGATCTGAAACCTGCAAACGGCGAGATAGACATTGTGTTGTCGGAACCAGCGGGTCGCTATCCGGTGATACCGGGCTTCAAATACGCGCCCATGCCCTTCGGCAGCGATGCGCCCCAGCTTCGGCATCTCATTCCCGATCGCACGGTCGTGCTCGCAGGCCCCGGTTCAATCTCATTGGCCCATGCGGAAAACGAGCACATCACCTTTGCGGCTCTGGCCTTGGGCGTCGCCCTCAACAAGCGATTGGCCATTCATTTTTTGAAGGACTGACCCATGACCCAGTACATCAAGATCCCCGTCACCGTCCTTGGCGCCACTGGTGTCGTGGGCCAGCGGTTCGTGCGGCGCCTGGCCAATCACCCGCTCTTCGTCATTCAGCACCTGGCTGCCAGTGAGCGCAGCTCCGGAAAGCGGTATCGCGAGGCCTGTGCCTGGCGACTGGATGGCGAGCCCTATGGTGGTCTGTCGGAACACGTTCTGGTGGATGGGAGTACGGATCACGCCATGTCGCCCATCGTTTTCAGCGCCCTGGACACCAACCCCGCCACCGAGCTGGAACCAAAATTCGCTGAAAAAGGAGCCCTGGTCTTCTCCAATGCATCGGCATTTCGCATGGCCAAGGAAGTTCCCCTGCTGGTGCCAGAAGTGAATCCCGATCACTTGAGTCTCATCGAATTGCAGCACCGCCACCACGGCTGGAAAGGCGCAATTGTCTGCAACCCCAACTGTACCGCCGCGGTGCTGGTCATGGCGCTCGCGCCGCTCCACCTGGCCTTCGGCGTTGAACAGGTCTTTATGACGTCCATGCAGGCCGTCAGCGGCGCGGGTTATCCCGGCGTGTCAAGCCTCGACATCCTGGGCAACGTGGTGCCCTTCATCCGCCATGAAGAAGAAAAAGTAGAAGAAGAACTTCCCAAAATGTTGGGCCGCTTCGCCCCAGAAGGTGTGGAGATGGCCGCCATCACCCTGTCGGCGCTTTGCCACCGCGTGCCCGTACTTGAAGGCCACACCGAAGCCGTAAGCGTGAAGCTCAAGGGCAACCCCACGCCCGCGCAGGTGCGCGAAGTACTGCGCACCTGGAAACCCGAGCCCCAACAACTCGGCTTGCCCTCGGCCCCACCCATGCCCATCCGCGTTCACGATGCCGAAGACCGGCCCCAGGTGCGGCGGGACGTGGAGTGCGATGGCGGTATGAGCGTGCATGTGGGCCGCATCCGGCCCTGCCCGCTGCTGGGCATCAAGTTCACGCTGATGGGCCACAACACGGAACGGGGCGCCGCCGGTGGAAGCATCCTTAACGCCGAACTGGCCCACGCCAAAGGTCTGCTGTGACGCCCCCAGTCCCACAAAAAAGCGTGGTCATGAAATTCGGCGGCAGCAGCGTCGCCGATGCGGCCTGCATGAGACAGGTTGCTGATCTCGTCCGGGATGCTCTGCCAAAGGCCCCGCTGCTGGTGCTTTCCGCCATGGGCAAAACGACGAACGCGCTATTCACGGCCGCCCGTGCCGCAGAGATCGGCGATCTGCCCACCGCGTTGGATCAATTGAAGGAGCTGATCCAGAACCATCGCCGCGCGGCCGAGGACCTGTTCGATGAAGCGGTACCTGACGACCTGGATCAAGCCCTTACCGATGCCTTCGGGCAGATCGAACTATTGCTTCGTGGCGTAGCACTGCTGCGGGAACTGAGCCCGCGCAGCCAGGATGCCATCGCATCCTTCGGGGAACAGCTCTCTACGAAAATCTTCGCCGCCTTTCTTCAGAACCAAGGCATGGATGCCGCTTGGGTGGATGCTCGCAAGGTGATGAGAACGGACGGCACCTTCGGAGAAGGCCAACCCGACGTTCAGGCCATCCAAAAGCTTGCCCAGGTCAACCTCGCGCCCCTCCTTGGTCCAGCTCGGGTCGTGGTCACGCAGGGCTATATCGGCGCCACGGAGGAAGGCCTCACCACCACGCTTGGGCGCGGTGGCAGCGACTATTCCGCGGCCCTTCTCGGTGCGGCCTTGCAAGCCACAGAGGTGCAGATCTGGACGGATGTGGAGGGCGTCCTCACCGCCGATCCGCGCATCGTGCCCGGCGCTCTGCCCATTCCGGAATTGAGTTTTTCGGAGGCCGCGGAACTGGCGGCCTTCGGTGCCAAGGTGCTCCATCCCGCCACCATCCAGCCCGCGGTGGAAGCCAGGATTCCCGTCACCGTGCGCCATACGCAAAAACCCCACGGTCGCTTCACCACCATCACGGGTGAGGTTCACACGGGCCGTTCTGTGACCGCGCTGGCCAGCCGTGGACCCATCACGGTGCTCACGGTGAGCAGCACGCGAATGCTTGCCCAGAGCGGCTTTCTGGCAAGGCTCTTCGAGGTGTTCGGTCGCTTGAACATCAGCGTGGATCTGGTGGCCACGGCGGAAATCAGCGTATCGCTGACCGTCGAAGCGGACGCGCCGCTGAAGGTATTGATCCAGGAATTATCGTCGTTCGCCACCATTCAGGTCGCCGAGGATCGCGCCATCGTGGCCGTGGTGGGCGAGCGGCTGAAATACACGGCTGGCCTGGGTTCCCGCCTCTTCGGAGCACTAGCCGACATCAATATCGAGATGATTTCCATGGGAGCCAACGAGATCAATTTGAGCATCGTCATCAAGCGCGAGCATGAACACGAAACCCTACGTCGGCTTCATGCCGCGCTGATCGAGTCCAATGACAAATGACGGGAGAGGTGCCGCATGAAGATCGGTGTATTCGGAAAAGGCCGTCTGGGATCTGCCATCGCTGAATGTGCAGGGCCGGATCTCGCGTGGTGCATCGGGCGAAACGAACCTCCATCAGAGGGTGTGGATGTCGCCATAGACGCCAGTTCCGGCGCCGCGGTTTCAGAGCATCTGGATTGGTGCATAACGCACAGCGCGGATTTCCTGATCGGCACCACCGGATGGGAAATCCCCGATCTGGTGGATCGCGTCGGCCATAAAATCGCCGTCCTCACCGCGCCGAATTTCTCACTCACCGTTGCGCTTTATGCGCGGCTGAGTCTGATTTTGGCGCGCTTTGCGGCTCAGGATGAAAACAAGGATCCCTACCTGGTCGAACACCACCACGCGCGAAAGCACGATGCCCCCAGCGGTACGGCGAAGCTGCTGGCCGACACCCTCATGAAAGGCTGTCCGCGAAAAACAGAATGGGTCATCCCGACCACCACTCAGGACGTCAAGCCATTCCAGCTCAACGTCTCCAGCATCCGCGCAGGCTATACCTACAGCTCCCATATCGTGGGTGTGGACTCGCCCGGCGAAGTCATCGAACTGCATCATTCAGCCCGGTCCGCCATGCCTTATGCCGAAGGCGCGCTCCAGGCCGCCCGGTGGATCCGTGGCCGGAAAGGCGTTTTCACCATGGCCGAAGTTGCCAAGGAATTACTTGATCCACTGTTTTTGGAGGTGAATCCATGAGCGCTATTTTTCAAGGCCTCGGTGTGGCGCTGGCCACGCCCTTCACGAATTCTGGCGAGGTGGACCTGCCGGCCTTCAAGCGCTTGGTGAAACATGTGGTTCACGGTGGCGTGGACTTTCTGGTGGTGCTGGGTTCCACGGGCGAAGCAGCCACTTTGAACGACTCGGAAAGAGACGCGCTGATAATCGCCTGCCGCGACATGGCTAACGGAAAACCCGTGGTGGTGGGCGCCGGCAGCAGTTCCACGGCCCAGGCCGCGAGCTGGTGCGCGCGGGCGCTGAATCTCGGAGCCGATGGCTTACTGGTGGTCACGCCGCCGTACAACAAGCCCACGGTAGCGGGGCTGGTGGCCCACTATCAGACCGTGGCGGACGCCGCTCCGGGCCTGCCGATCATTGTCTACAACGTGCCTGGCCGCACGGGCCAGAACCTTTTACCTTCAACCTTGGCGCGACTTTGGGAGAATCCACAAGTCGTCGCAGTGAAGGAATCCAGCGGCAATCTCGGACAGATCGTTGAAGAAGTCAGCAGCCTTCCACCAGGTAAAATTCTGTTGGCGGGCGACGATAATTTAGCGCTGCCCAGCATCGCGGCCGGGGCAAAGGGCTTGGTATCCGTGCTCGGAAACCTGCTGCCCCGAGAAACGAAGGCTCTGGTCGAAGCAGCGCTCTCAGGCAACTTCAAAGATGCACAAGCCCTTCAGGCTCGGCTGCTACCGCTCATCAACGCATTGTTTGTAGAGAGCAATCCCATTCCATTGAAGGCCGGCCTCAAGCTCCTGGGCATGGGTGGAGACATGCTGCGCTTGCCCCTGACACCCCCTGAAGCCGCCACCAGCCTGTGTCTCGCCGAAGCGCTTTGTCTCGCTGCTGAGGGAACACTTCCGGGTATCTCGCTATGAACCTTGACGATCTGAAAAGCTTTTACAGCCAAAGCGCTGATTCCATCGCTTCGGATCCACACCGTTCGCAAGCCCATGAAGCTTTGCTGGCGGCACTGGAATCGGGCTCCTTGCGTGCTGCGGAGCCCGCTGGAAATGGCGACTGGCGCGTCAACACCTGGGTGAAGCAAGCCATCCTGTCGGGCTTTCGCAATTCATCCATGCAGGATCTCTCGGTGCCGGGCTTCGCCTTTTTCGACAAGAGCGCTTATCCCGCGCGGAGTTTCACCTTGGAAGACGGCGTGCGCATCGTGCCCGGCGGAAGCACCCTGCGTCGCGGAGCCTTCATTTCGAAAGGCGTGGTGGTGATGCCCCCGGCCTACGTGAACGTGGGTGCCTACGTGGACGAAGGCACATTGGTGGACAGTCACGCGCTCGTGGGCTCCTGCGCCCAGGTGGGTAAACGCGTTCACGTGAGCGCCGCAGCCCAGATCGGCGGCGTGCTGGAACCCGCGGGTGCGCGCCCGGTGATTGTCGAGGACGATGTCTTCGTCGGCGGCCTGGTGGGCCTGTTCGAAGGCATCCATGTGCGCGCGCGGGCGGTGCTGGCCAGCGGCGTCATCATCACGGGCTCCACGGTCATTTACGATCTGGTGAACGGCAGGGAGTGGCGCAAGGAAGTGCCCGAAGGCGCCGTGGTGGTGCAGGGGTCCAGGCCCGCCAGCGGCGACTTTGCGAAGGCCCGGGGCCTACAGGTTTCGGCACCCCTGATCGTGAAATACCGTGATGCGCGGACCGATGCCGCCACAACCCTCGAAGACGCATTGCGATGAGCCGCCCGACAGGCGACGATCAAGTCATGCTGCAACCTGCCCTCCGCCTTGCCCAACTCAAGCCATCGCCCATAAGGATCCTCAGCGAAGGCGCGCCTCCAACGGCCATTCCGTTGGGTCTGGGTGAGCCTACCTGGGATCTGCCCCAGGCGGCCCTGAAGGCATTGCGGGAGACATCAGGCCCCTGTCCCTACGGCCCCAATTTCGGCCTGCCGGAACTGCGCGACGCCGTGGCCCATTTTCATGGCGCCACCCGGAATGAAGTGCTCATCACCTGCGGCAGCGAGGGCGCTCTCTTCTCGCTCTTTCTCGCCTTTCTGAACCCAGGGGACGAGGTGCTGGTTCCCGATCCCTACTTTCCCGCCTACACATCACTGGCCCATCTCGCTGGGGCCGATGCTGTCACTTATCCTCTGGACACGAATGATCGCTTCCGCCTGAAAGCGGCCCCATTGCTTGCGGCGTTGGAGGCCAATCCCAACATCAAGGCGGTGGTGGTGAACTCGCCATCGAATCCAACCGGTGGCGCCACAACGCCCGATGACCTGCGGCGCATCGCCGAAGCCTGCAAGGCAAGGGGTGTGATGCTCATCAGTGATGAGGTCTACATTGATCTGCACTACGGAACCCGCCCCCCGAGCCTGCGCGATGTCTCGGACTACGGCTTGGTCATCACCTCGGTGAGCAAAGGCTGGGGCGCCGCCGGCCTTCGCGTAGGGTGGATCCTGGGCGATCCGGAATGGCTGGGCCCCGCTCGCACCGTGCATGGTTATGCCGTGACCGGCGCATCCCATCCTGCCCAGCGTGCGGCCCTCGCTTTGCTGGAAGATTCGGAATCTATTTTTATCGCGGCGCGGCGTGAAATCCGTGTGCGATGGGAAGCCTTGGCGGCCGCGTTGAAGCTGCACCTGGGCCAGGTCGTGACTCCGCCGGATGGCGCTTTCTATCACTGGATCGAACTTCCGGAATCCGCGCTGGCGGACCCCATGGCCTTTTGCATACGCCTTCGCGATGAGGGCGGCGTCGTGGTGGTGCCCGGCTCCACATTTGGCCCGCAAGGGAAGCGCTTCGCGCGGCTTAGTTTCGCCGCGTTTCCCGAACAGATCACCGAGGGTGTCAGCCGCATGGCGCCCTTCTGGAATGCCTGATGAGCCTGTTTCCATTCGATGACACGGCTTGCTGCACCCTCGCGGAAGCCCACGGAACGCCCCTCTTCGCCTATCACGGAGCCACCGCCGAAGCGCAATTCAAGCGCCTTCGCGCAGCCCTGCCCCTGAACATCCGGCTCGCCTATGCGATGAAAGCCAACCCCCATCCGGAATTATTGAAACGCTTTGCGTCCCTTGGCGCCAGTTTCGACTGCGCTTCCATCGGTGAATTGCGCCGCGTGGCGGAACTGGCCTTGCCCACTGGGCGCACCTTTTTCGCCGGTCCCGGAAAGCGCAGGGAAGAACTGCAACTCGCGCTGCAGATGAATGTGCGCATTCAGGCCGAAGGCTGGGAGGATCTGGCCCGCATAGACGAACTCAGCTCATCGGAAGTGGCCGTGAATCTGCGCGTCCATCCCGCCAGCGGCGTCGAAGAAGGTAACCGCATCATCGGCGGCGTCGGTCCATCGGCTTTTGGGATTGATGAAGAACAGCTTCCGGAGATTCTGGCCCGCGCCGCCTCCCTGCGCCACGTCCGCATCCGCGGCCTCCATGTATTCGCCGCCAGCAACCAGCGTGATGCGCAACAACTACTGGCCACGCATCGCATGGTGCTGGAAATGGCGGCCCGCCTGAATGGCGAACATGGGCTGGAATTGCAACAGATTGATCTTGGTGGTGGTCTGGGTGTGGCCTATTCCGCGGATCAAACGGAGCTGGATGTGGAAGCGCTAGGCCAAGGTCTCGGCCAATTGCAACGCGAACATTCCTGGTTCAAGGGCGAGCTGATCCTGGAGCCCGGCCGCTACCTTGCGGCGTTCTGCGGCGTTTACCTGGCCCGCGTCATCCGCATCAAGGAGAGCTGCGGCACGCGCTTCGCCATTCTCGAGGGCGGCATCAATCATCTGTTGCGCCCCCTGCTCACGGGCGAACCCTTTCCCGTGCGCGCCATCGGCAAATCGGGGCCGATGATCCACACCACGCTCGCAGGTCCGCTCTGCACCAGTCTCGATCGCCTGGGCGAGGTGGACCTTCCGTCCGATCTTGCTCCCGGCGACCTTCTTGCCTTCGGCCGCACGGGCGCCTACGGTTTCAGCGAAGGCATGACGCACTTCCTGAGCCATCCGGTGCCACCGGAGATCTGGGTGGCGTAGGCGCGGATCCTACCCATCAGAAAACTTGATCCAGGGCACTGGCCATTGTTGTCAACCTTGTTCAAGGCCCAATTCTGACGCCGGTTCAGAGGGGCGGGAGCCAACGGATTCATCGTCTCGCGATAGCTTGCACTATTTCTTCAAAGGAGTTTCCATGCCACGTTCAGCCGATGCCATCTCAGCGGTTTCCGGGATCTGTTCAGGTCAGCGGGTCTTCATCCATGGCGGTTCCGCAACGCCTTTGGTGCTCTTGAATGCGTTGTTGGAGCGATCTCCTGAATTGAGGAACGTGGAGCTCATGCACCTGCACACGGCCGGACCCGGGGCGCCTGCGGAAG
>JANOLT010000149.1:0-3847 GCA_031419915.1 Holophagaceae bacterium | reverse complement strand
AGCAGGAATTTGCCGACTTCGTTGAAGGGCTCGCCCTTGGCCGCAGCCTTGGGCATCTTGTCAACGTGGCAGGAGGCGCAATTCTCGATGTACGTGAAACCAAGATCCTTGGCCTTCTTCACGAAAGGCATCTTGGCATTGGCAGGGCTGCCCACAGCGAGAATCGCGGCGGCGGCGAGAAGAGCGAGTTGAGTGCGACGCATGAATACCTCTGAATAAACCTGCCTGAAATGGCAAGGGGATGGATGCTAGAAAAACGAGAGACTTCCAGCTAATCAAATCGTGGGACTTCGATCACACAAGTTTGCTCACTTGGCTTTGTAGTCCTTCAGCCAGGCCATATCCACTTCCGTTGCCTTGTTCTTGGCCTTCTGCGCCAGCAGGAACTTGCCGACTTCGTTGTAGGGCTCGCCCTTGGCTGCGGCCTTGGGCATCTTGTCCACATGGCAGGAGGCGCAGTTTTCGATGTAGGTAAAGCCAAGATCCTTGGCCTTCTTCACGAAAGGCATCTTTGCATTGGCGGGGCTGCCCACGGCGAGAATCGCGGCGGCAGCGAGAAGAGCAAGTTGAGTACGACGCATCAGTACCTCTGAAAAAGCCTGCCTGAAATGGCAAGCGGGGTGGGTTGCAAGGGGAGCTAAAGTTGTCAATCAGCTGGCGACCAGTTAATAGTCGCCATAATCATTTGGGGCTTCTAAATTTCTACACCCATATGTTGGGCAAGAGAAGGGCCAACCCTCAGGTAAAAAGTCACAACTAGGCTATGCGCCTGATTTTCCAAGATCTGGCCGCATCGAGGAATATTTGATTGGCATTAATCCCCGTGGAAAACCATGTCATTTTGCACTCACCCGTTCCACCTTGTTGCGCAACGCAACCACTGCATTGAGAATCAACCGATGGCACGCCCCCCCGTCCTCCCTGGCAAGCGCCCCGACTGGCTGAAGATCCGTATTCCGGCTACGGAGGTCGTGGAGGAGGTCACAGCCCTGATGCGTGGGAAGAAACTCGTCACAGTCTGCGAGGAGGCCCGGTGCCCCAATTTGAACGAGTGTTGGGGGGTGCATCGCACGGCCACCTTCATGCTGATGGGTGACATCTGCACGCGGCATTGCGGATTTTGCAGCGTGGGCAAGGGGAAGCCTGGCGAATTGGATTCCGAAGAACCCCAGCGGGTGGCCGAAGCCGTGGCCTTGCTCAAATTGAAGTTCGCGGTGGTGACATCAGTGAATCGCGACGATCTGCCGGATGGCGGTGCCGCGCACTTTGCGCAAACCATCCAATGGATCCATTCGTTGAATGAAGGCTGCGGCGTAGAAGTTCTGATCCCAGATTTCCGCGGCAACGAGGCCGCGTTAAATGCAGTATTAGCGGCCCGCCCGGAGGTCCTCAACCATAACGTAGAAACGGTGCCCCACCTCTACAAGCGCGTGCGCCCAGATGCAGATTACGAGCAATCCATGATGGTCCTCAGCCGGGCGGCCATGCGCCGCGATTCATCCCAGCCCGGCCTTCGCACCAAGAGCGGCATCATGGTGGGCCTAGGTGAAACGCCTGAACAAGTGTTGGAGTTGATGAAGGACTGGCGCGCCGCGAGCGTGAACATCGCCACCCTGGGCCAGTACTTGCCACCGACCAGCTCGCACCTGCCGCTCCAACGCTTCGTGGATCCGGCGGAATTTGACATGTACCATCGAAAGGGCCTGGAAATGGGCTTCCAGCGCGTGGAAAGCGGACCGCTGGTGCGAAGCAGTTACCACGCGAAGGAAAGTTTTGAAGCTGGAAACGTGAAGTCATGAGTAATCCTGGGCGCAAACTCGCTGTCATTCACCACCGCTTTGCCGAGTGGGTTCCGGCCCTGAAAGAGGCCGAGCCCCGCCTCGATATCCGGGGCGCCCACCCCCGCGAATGGGCATCTCTGGATCCAACATGGCTCGCCGAAACCGAAGCGCTTTTTTGCTGGAATCTGCCCGAAGGCCTGGTCGCCAGGATGCCCAAACTCGCCTGGGTGCAGAACAGTGGCGCGGGCGTGGATCATCTGGTGGCCCACCCAGAACTACCTGGTCATATTGCCACCTCGCGGGCCGACGGCCACTTTGGATTCTGGATGGCGCGTTACGTCTGTGGGCACTTGCTTAGCGAGGCCCAGCGTCTCGATGAATGTGCCAAAGCGCAATCCCAGGCCTATTGGAATCCCAAACTCATTCCTGAAGACATGGGGGTAAGATCCGCACTGCTGCTGGGTTTCGGTCGCATCGGCCGCCAGATCGGCAGGGCCCTGCGAGAGCTTGGGATGGATGTGACTGGCGTAGTGCGAGAAGCCAGGGAGGATGCGGAATTCCCGCTGCGAACCTCAGCCGAACTACCCGAATTACTGCCCACGGCCCGTTGCCTGGTGCTCGCAGCGCCCTCCACGAATGAGACTCGCGGCATGGTGAATGCGGCCTTGCTGCGCCACGGGAATTCCAACCTGACGATCATCAACGTGGGCCGCGGCGATCTGATGCGGGTGGAGGATCTGCTGTCTGCCCTGGATTCAGGCACTGTGGGCCGGGCAGTGCTGGACGTGTTTCCGGAGGAGCCTCTGCCCGCAGACTCCCCGTTGTGGTACCACCCGAAGGTCACCATCACGCCCCACCACAGCGGACCCTCCACGCCCAAAGATCTGATCCCCGACATTCTCGAAAACCTGCGCCGTTTTGCTGAGGGCCGCTCCATCACGGGCACCGTGGACCGGGTGCGCGGATATTGATTCCATCAAGATCCCAATAGACTGATGGATCACTCTGGAGTTTCCATGCGCGCCCCAGCTTTCCTGTTCTGCGCTTCAGCCTTTGTCATGGATCCCGCCCTTTTCTCTCAGACTCCCTCCATCTTCCCCCAACTCAGTCCATCGGCCAGCGTGTCCCAGACCATCGGCACCACCACAGTGGAGGTGCTCTACCACCGGCCCGCCGTGCGGGGACGGCAGATCTTCGGCAGCCTCGTCCCCTTCGGGCAGGTCTGGCGCACGGGCGCCAACGAGGCCACCACAATTCGCTTCAGTGATCCCGTGCAGGTCAACGGGCAGAAGGTTCCCGCCGGAACCTACGCGCTCTTCTCCATTCCCAACCAGGACCACTGGACCATCATCTTCAACCGGCGCGCACGCCAGGAGGGCGCGTGGGAGTACGACCCCCGCGAAGATATCCTCCGATCGGATGTGAAGCCGAAAGCAGCCCCCCACACTGAATGGCTCACCTACGAAATCTACCCCGCCAGCAGCGCCACCGCCTACGTGGACCTCTACTGGGAGAAGCTTCGCGTGAGCCTTCTCGTGGAAGTGGATGTGGATGAAATCGTCACCGCGAGGATGCGCAAGGCCATGCGGGAGCGACCAGGCGATTGGAAGTTGATGAGTGACGCGGCCCAATACTGCGTGGATCAGGAGATTCACATGGGCGAGGCGCTGGGCTGGGCCGAACGCTCCATTAAACTTAGCGAGCAGCCCGCCAACCTTTCGGTGAAGGCGCGCCTCCTCTATCTCCAGGGTGACAAGGCCCAGGCTGTGCAACTCATGGGAAAGGCCCTATCCATGGCCAGGGCCAGAAAACAAGGTGCTGCGGTCACTGGCCCATTGGAGGCAATGCTTCAGCAGTGGAAGATGTAGGCGTCTACGTCGGCCTGCGGCCGACATAAGGGGCCGTAGCGTACTTCGACTTTGCGCTGAGCATCATCCATCGCGTCGGCCTGCGGCCGACATAAGGCGCAGTAGCGTACTTCGACTTTGCTCGGAGCATCATCCATCGCGTCGGCCTGCGGCCGACATAAGGCGCAGTAACGCACTGGCCAGAAAAACGCTGGCCAC
>JANOLT010000148.1:0-2645 GCA_031419915.1 Holophagaceae bacterium | reverse complement strand
CCAACGGACTGCTTGGGGATGTGGTAGTAGTCATGGAAGAGGGTGGGCAGGAAGCTGGCGAGGCCGATGAAGCCGCCGAAGGTCACGCTGTAGATGAGGTTGAAGATCCACGCGTCGCGGTCCACCAGGATCTTCAGGTAGTCCTTGAGCTTTTTTACCTCGCGATCGGGCGGCTCCTTGGCGAAGATCTGCAGCAGCACCATGGCGATCGCCATGGGGATGATGCCCAGCAGGTACACCGTGCGCCAGCCGAAGGCCAGGGCGAGGGGCGGCGCGGCGAGCATCGCGATCACCGTGCCGGAGTTTCCCGCGCCCGCGATGCCCATGGCCAAGCCCTTGTACTTGGGCGGATACCAGCCGGATCCCAGAGAGAGCGCCACACCGAAGCTGGCCCCGGCCACGCCGAGGGCGATGCCCATGGCGATCACCGCGCCCAGAGAGGTGGTGAAGAAGTAGCCCCAGACTAGGCAGACGCAAATGATGGACATCTCCAGCATCGCTGCCCGCTTTCGCCCGATGTACTGGGCCAGTAATCCGAGGGGAAAGCGCATGAGTGCCCCTGAGATGACGGGCACTGAAACCATGAAGCCCTTCTGGGCCGCCGTGAGATGGAATTCCTCAGAGATGAAAGGCGCCATGGCGCCATTCACGACCCACACGGAAAAACAGACATCGAAGTACAAAAAGGCCGTGAGCAAGGTCGGAAGGTGCCCCGCCTGCATGAATTCCTTAAGCTGCTTGAACGATGGCATGAGGGGCTCCTCCAAGGAATCACGGCCCGGGCATTGAGTTCCTTCTTGCGGAGGATCTCGATGGCCCTGATGGATTTAAATTATAGGATAACTTGGTCCGAATTAAAAATACCATGGAAGGATTCCATGGCAAAGCCCGAAAAACTTGTTTTGACGGAGATCACACGCTGCGACGGGGGTCGCGTGGGTCCCCATCGGCTGGGATCAGCGATCCAGGCCCGGCGCCCCGAAGGCGAGATAAAGCGCTACGGCAGCAAGGTGAAGGAAACGCACATCGCACCTGGAAGCAGGTACGTTGCTCATCCAGCACCGAGGCTCAGCCCCGTCCGCGGCGCAGGGCTTGGGGAGATTGTAGATGAGTCCGTCGCATTTTATTGAGTTGCAGATCCCTTAAGGTGTTCGAGGTCATGGATGATTCCACCTGGGCCTTCACCGCGGACCAGGCATCGTGCATGGGGCAGGGATTCTCGCAATCACAGGCGGGGAAACCCATGATGCAGGCGTCCAGGGAGCCCCCCCCTTCCATGGCGACGAGCACTTCCCCCACCGTGATGTGGTGGGAAGGCCGCGAAAGTCGGAAGCCACCTTTAGGACCCCGCACGGATTCCAGAATTTCAGACCGGGCTAGTCTCTGAAGAATCTTGGCGAGGTATGGCGGCGGGAGTTTCAGTTGCTCCGAAAGATCCTTCGCCATCATGAAGGAACCATCCTCCGGCATGTGCGCGAGAGCTTGTAGGGCGTAACCACTGGCGACGGTGAAAAGCATTTCAGTCCTTGTTATCCGTAATTAATATACACAGCTTCATTCGAAAGTTTCCCAAAACTCCTCAGCCATGTGACGACCCTCACAAGCCTTACAGTCCTTTCAACGAAAGCACCAAGGCGAAGGCGCTGATGGTGCAGACCAGCGACTCGCGCAGTCCCAACGCCTTTGCATCGGGAACGCCAAGCTCGATTTTGGGCTCCAGCAGGACTCGAAGCAGGAGCATTCCCATCCACAGTGGCCAAAGCCAGCGCAGGCCCAAGGCCAGCTGCATGGCCAGCGCGATGAGACCTGCGACTCCATGGACCAGAAGCGCGGCGCCGAGTGATGATTGGGATGATTTCCCCCCGCGCCGAAGGGCAAGGCGCGCCCGAAGGTAGGCCACGGGCGCCGCCAGACTCAGGAAACTGCCCACGCCCAAGGCGCCTGCCAAGGCCCACGACCCGTTCCCTGCGCGAATCATCGCGGTACCCAGCAACGCGGGCAGCGCGATGGAAGTCCATTCCGCCGCCAGGCTCCGCACGCCACCCTTCAGATCCACCCACAATAGCCAGGCTCCGAGAGGCACTGCCGGTAACAATGCCAGAAGAAAGTCAAGCCGCGGCCCCCGCATCGCCAGACCAAGGCCCGCTGCACCCATCAGGCCATAAAACAGCAGCCATTTCCGATCGAAGGCCGAGGGCAACCGGCCATGAACCACGCGGCGCAATGGAACCCGGCCCAGGAATCCGGCCAAGCCCGCGATTAACAGACCCAGACCCGGCAGACTCGGCCGAAGGACCAAGGCCGATACCGTGGGCAGAAACAAAAATGCCCAAGCGCCATGTTCAGTGGGGAGAAGTCGCGGTCTGTTGGTTTGCATAGGTAGGTTCAGGCATCTCACTAGGGCCGAGAAGTGATTCTAAAGCTTGGAGCAGTTCTTGACGATAGAAGGCCTTGGTGCGGGCGTCAGCTACAAAAGGCGTCATCATCACACTGCGCAGGACCAATAGGCGTGACTGGCTGCGCCATTCCTTGGCGGGAATCCCCAAGCGGGCAAGGAAAGGAACCGGTGCATGGCCGTGGATCCGGTGGCTCAGTTGGGTGGAAGCCAAGGAAAAATCTCCGGCACGGTCGGTACGGAATCGTGA
>JANOLT010000147.1:0-1572 GCA_031419915.1 Holophagaceae bacterium | reverse complement strand
CAGGAATGCTTGGGTTTCCCGAAGAATTCGAATCGTGATTTTCGACAGCCACTGCGCCCATTGCGACGAGCTCGGACAGGAGAGCCTTCATTCGCTCGGGAGGAAGCCCGGTGGTCCGGGCCAAGGTTGCAACATCGCTGGTGCCATCAAGACTTGAAAGGAAGATTCTCTGCATTGCATCGAGAGGGAGCGTGGATAGATCCAAATCGGCTCTCGGTGCGGGTTTCCAACTCATGTGGTGACCATGGTCAAGCCACCAGATCTTTAGCTCTGATTTCGCTGCCACGCTTTGTTCCCAGGGCGGCCAGACCTAGCGTTGAAGGATTCAGCCATTCTTTTGCCACGCGCTGAACCTGCTCGCAGGTGACCTGGTTGATCTCGGCAAGTTGCTGGTCTATGGAGCGGACCTTGCCTTGCTGCAAGGATTGATTCGCGAGGCTGAACATGCGGCTGCTGCTGCTTTCCAGGCTGAAGACCAGACTCGTGCGGGACTGCAATTTGGCGCGCTCGAGTTCGTCTTCACTCACGCCCAAGTCGAAGATCCGCGCACATTCGGCCATGGCGCGCTGCACCGCTTCCCGGGCCTGCTTTGGGGCACATCCGAGAGAGATTTGAAGGGCGCCGGTATCGGCGTAGTGAGTCAGGTAGGAACCCACGGAATAACACAGTCCGTGGCGCTCCCGCAGCTCCATGAAGAGCCGCGAGGACATGCCACCACCGAGCACATAGCCCAGCAGGCCCGCGGCCACGCGGTCTGGATGGCGATGGAACGGAGCGGGAAAGCCCATGACGAGACTCGTTTGCTGCAAGGCTTTGCGATTTTCGTTCAGCAGAAAAGGTGAAATCTGATGAGCCGCATGTTTTTCCGCAGGCCGCCCTTTCGATAGCTTGTCCAGCATGGGGCGCAGCAGGTCCATGAAATGCTCAGGGTTGATGGCGCCCGCGGCGGTAATGAGCAGGTTGGGCGCGGTGTAGGTATTCGAGAAAAACGTTTGGGACTCACGCACACCGTAGGACGCAACCTGTTCCCGCTTGCCGAGAATGGGATGGGCCAGGGGACCGCCTTTCCAAAATTTTTCGTAGAAGAGCTCGGTCACCCAATCATCCGGCTGGTCCTCACTTTGGGCGATCTCTTCCAGAATCACGTCACGCTCCCGCGCCAGTTCTTCACCGTTGAAGATGGGCGTTGTCACCAGCTCCCCCAGCAGCGTCACCAAGTCGGGCAACTGGTCGGCGAGCACCTTGCCGTAGAAGCAGGCCACCTCTTTGCCTGTGAAGGCATCTACACTGCCTCCCAGTCGATCCGTGGCGGCGGACATGGATTCGGGATTCGGGAAAAGCTCGGTGCCCTTGAACACAGTGTGTTCGATGAAGTGGGCCAAGCCTTCTTCATGCACTGCTTCGTGACAGCTTCCCCGCCGCACCCAAAACCCCACGGCGCAGCTCCTCACATGCGGAATGGGCTCCACAAGGATTTCGGTGCCGAGTGGTGTGACGTGGCGGAAGAAAACATCGGGTTCGGGCATCATTCCATTCTACTGGACAAGGCCCTGGGCGGATCCGCCCAGCCTG
>JANOLT010000146.1:0-2066 GCA_031419915.1 Holophagaceae bacterium | reverse complement strand
CTTCGGCCTTCCTCACCGCTGATGCGCCTGGGCACCAGGCCTTAAAAGACCGCGATGCCGCCAAGACCACGTTGCAATCCCTTGAATTGGCATGGATGGAGTTGGAAGAGAAGCGGCAAAATACCAATTGATCACATGTTGCGGCGGAAGCGCGCACCAGTCACTCTTCGGTGATGAATCTGTCACTTTTCCAGGACACGCTGCCACCTGGCTCGGCTCTGGCCCCGGTCCAGGTTCCAGGCTCGAAATCTGTTACCAATCGGGCGCTGCTGCTGGCGGCGATGGCGCCTGGCACGTCTACGTTGCACGGCGGGCTGGAAGCCGAGGACACGCGATGGATGCGCGAATGCCTTTGGACGCTGGGTATGCCAGTGGTCGAGGTGAATGACTCGTGGAGCATCTCCGGTGGTTTCGCCCCCACTGCAGCGGCGCCACTCTATGTCGGCGCGTCGGGCACAACTCTGCGGTTCCTGCTTCCGTGGCTTGCATTGAGCGCCAAAGTCCCCGTGCGAATCAATGGCGCCGCGCGACTTTTTGAAAGGCCCCTGGAACCGCTGCTGGCGCCCCTTTTGGCTCTGGGCGCGAAATGGAAATTCGAGGGAAACGGCGCCTGGCTCCACCCGGTCCCCGAAACGCCGGACCAGTTGGACGTGATGGTTGATGGCAGCCTGAGCAGCCAATTCATCACGGGCCTGGCGCTCGCCGCCGCCGGGCTTCGAAAGGGAGGAATGCTTTCCTGGGACAAACCCGTGGCGAGCCCCAGCTACCTGGAGATCACTCGCCACTGGCTGGCTCGATTCGGATGTGAAAGTGAATTGCAGGAGTCGTTCTGGCGCATCCCTGGAAATCAGCTCAATGCCGTGGATGTTGATCTTCCTGGTGACTGGAGTGGCGCTGCCGCTTTTCTCGCCGCAGCGGCTGTTACGGGGCGAAGCATCAGCGTGGGGCCGTTGGATCCTGGTGATGCGCAAGGGGACCGGGCGCTTGAAGGCATTCTCGTGAACGCGGGTTGCACTAGCCATTGGCACGGACATCGGTTGTCGCTTTCCGGTCCACTGCTTCGCGGCATTCACGCCGATCTTACGCTCTGCCCCGATCTCGGCCCTGTGCTGGCGGCCACCTGCGCGCTTGCGCCGGAACCCTCCATGCTGACGGGACTGAGCACACTCCCCCACAAGGAATGTGATCGCCTGGCTGCCTCGGCAGAATTGGTGCGCTGGCTGGGCGGCGAAGCCAACATCATCGGCGATCACACGCTTGAGATCCGCCCTGCCATTGCCTTTAGAGTGCAAGGTCCACAGGCTCCCTTCGATCCTCGCAATGATCACCGCATGGCCTTCGCCGCGGCGGTGGGCGCGTTGAGGTGCGGCGGCGAACTGAAAGATCCCGCCTGTGTGACCAAAACATTTCCTGAGTTTTGGGATGTGTGGAAAGCGATGTTGCGGAGGAATCCGTGACACTTCAGGCGCCTTGGTTGGGCCACTGGAAAACCCCATGGCCACTGACCCGCGGCCGCAAGTGGGGTGATCTTCCTTGGGCGCTTTTCGCCATCAGCGAAGCATGGTTGATGGGTGGCCGTGATAACCAGTGGCCACGGTGCGAATGGGAGGCCCGGCGTCCCTTCGGCCCACGCCCCACTTCAGTTCCAGATCTCTGGGATGCGCGACCCGACCCGGCGTGGGTTTCGTTGCTGCGCCACGGAAGCGCCAAGATCCCCGCGCAGTTGAAAGGCCCCAAGGAAGACCCTCTGCTTGCTTGGTGCTGGTCCGCTTTGCTCGAAGGTGATGGCGCCCCGTTCATGGCCTTTGGTTCGGTGCTTCTGGACCGCGCCACGCGGCAGCGATGGATCCCCTTGCTGGGCGCGGTGGATGGATCCGGGACGCTGCAACTGCCGCCCTTTCTCGACATCCTGGTGCCGGATGCCGTTAAAAAACTGCCGCCGGACTGGTGGCCATTCCTGCTTCGATCCCTGGATTTCGACGGCAAGCTCCTGCCGGAAGGGGCGCTGGGAGACATTCCCTTTGATCGTCTGCGCCCTTTCCTCAATTCATTTGCACTGAAGGGAC
>JANOLT010000145.1:0-1920 GCA_031419915.1 Holophagaceae bacterium | reverse complement strand
TTGCTGGTAAGGATGTGGCGCTGATGCGAGCATCCACGCTTGAAGCGACCGGTGGCGGTCTTTTTGAAGCGCTTCTGGGCTCCCTTGTGTGTCTTGAGCTTAGGCATTTTGAACCTCGTTCACGGTTACGGTTTCGTTTCCTGCTGAGCCCGCTGAAGGTTGGTCGGATTTAGCTGGCTTGACCTTCTTCGGGATTTCCACCGGCCTTGGAGCAACGATGGCGTGCATGTCACGGCCATCAATGCCCGCAGGCTTTTCAATGATGCACTTGTCTAGGATGCGGCTGAATACGTCTTCGAAGATCCGGAAGCCGATGTCGCGGTGAACCACTTCGCGGCCCCTGAACATGACTACCACTTTCACTTTATCGCCTTCCTCCAGGAATCGGAGGATGTGCTTTACCTTGAACTCGAAATCATGATCATCGGTGCGGGGGCGGAACTTGACTTCTTTGACCACGATGTTTTTCTGCTTGGCCCTTGCGGCGTGGTCGCGCTTGGCTTCCATGAACTTGTACTTCCCATAGTCCATGATCCTGCATACCGGAGGCTTGGCAGTGGGGGAGACCTCCACGAGGTCCAGGCCCTTTTCTTCAGCAACACGGATCGCCTGTTGGGGCGTCAGGACTCCGAGCTGTGCGCCGTCTTCGTCTATGACTCGGACTTCCGGCGTACGAATACCGTCGTTGATGCGCGTTTCAAGTGACCGGATAACAAACCTCCTAAAGGGACTAACACAAAGAACGACAAGTTTATCAAGGGAGTGAACACTTTCCAATCATCTTTTTCAGGCTTAGGGGCCGTTGCGGTGTGGCCAGGGCTTTTCTGGCCAGACCGTTACGGCCCCTTATGCCGGTCCACCATCGTTATGGCCAGGTCATTTTGTCGCAACGGCTTATCGCAAGCGGCCCTGAATTTCAGCCTGGAGCGCCGCCAGGAAATCGTCTACGGATTTCACGCCCTGGTCCCCTTGGTGCCGGTGCCGGACCGAAACCGTGCCCGCCTCGGCCTCGCGATCCCCAATGACGAGCATGTAGGGAATCTTCTGAAGCTGGGCGTCGCGGATCTTGGCGTTGACCTTCTCATTTCGCCCATCGAGTTCCACCCGCAGGCCCAAGGCCCTGAAACGCTTCTCAAGAACCGAGGCGAATTCATGCACACGATCCGTGATGGGCAGGATCGCGATCTGGACCGGTGCAAGCCAAGTGGGGAACGCGCCCGCGCAATGTTCGATGAGGATTCCCATGAATCGCTCCAGGCTGCCCAGCATGGCGCGGTGCAGCATGACAGGAGCCTCTTCAGTGCCATCGGCCTTCGAGAATTTGAGTCCGAAACGGGCGGGCATGGAGTAGTCAACTTGCAGCGTGCCAAGCTGCCACGGACGCTTCAGTGCATCCAACACCTGGAATTCGATCTTGGGTCCGTAGAACGCGCCCTCACCCGGGTTGATATGGAAGGCTAATCCGGCTTCGTTCATGGCTTCGGCCAGAGCCCCTTCACCGGCGTCCCATATTTCATCCGAACCCAAGCGCTTCTCCGGGCGGGTGGAAAGGGCCACGCGCATTTCGGTAAACCCGAAGACTTGATAGACCTCCCGAATGAGCGCAAGGAATGCGGCCATCTCGGATTTCATCTGATCTGGCGCGCAGAAGATATGGGCGTCGTCCTGGCAGAAGGTCCGAACGCGGGTGAGGCCGTGCGTTACGCCGGATCGTTCGTAGCGGTGCAGGCGACCGAAGTCCGCATAGCGGATGGGGAGGTCGCGGTAGCTGTGTTTTGCGGTGCCGAAGATGACGCAGTGACTCGGGCAGTTCATGGGTTTGACGGCGTATTCGCGCTCGTCTACTGAAGTGAAATACATGTTTTCGCGGAAATTATCGTAATGCCCTGAGGTCTTCCACAGCGATACATCAATGATCTG
>JANOLT010000144.1:0-2258 GCA_031419915.1 Holophagaceae bacterium | reverse complement strand
CCACCTGGTTCGCTCCCTGCTGCTCCTCATGAAGGCCGAGCGTGGTCGGCAAAGGGCCCGAGCCATGAATGCGACGCCTTATGCCGGAACGCCATCTTGATGACAAAGTTATTTTGTCGCAACGGCTTTCCGGTATTTTCTTTAAAGGACAATCCGCCCCTTTTCCTCAGAGAGACGTGTAATTGTTGATCTTTGGGGGAGGGTGATAGTGACGCGCTGGTTTTGTGGATTGATGACAAGCATGGTCCTGTGCGCGCAGGCCCCTGAACCTCCTAAGAGTCTCGCGGTTCCGCGCTTCGCTAAGGCACCGGCCATCAGCCGCTCCGAGAATCTATCGGACTGGGCGGGTGCGCTGCGCATCACAGAATTCGGCAATTGGTACCCCGTGGACAAGGGCAAGCCGCCTGTGGACACCGTCGCCTATCTGGGCTGGGGTCCGGATGGGCTTTACGTGGCCGTGGAAGCCCACGATCCTGATCCTGCCTCGATCAGAGCCTTCCCGAGCCGCCGCGACAACATGACCGGAAGCCAGGACAGCATCACGGTGGATCTGGACGCCACCGGCAAGGGGCAGGCCGCCGTGAGCCTCACCTGCAACGCCCTGGGCGTCCAGTCCGATGGAATGATCATCGAGGGTAGTTGGGGCGGAAACTACGATCTGCTCTGGGATTCCGCTGGTGTCCGCACCTCATACGGATTCCTGGTGAAGATCCGAATTCCCTACACCAGCCTGCGCCGCCTGCCCGGCGAGTGGGGCATCCGCATCTCGCGCTTCCTCAGCAACGGCCGCGGCCTCACCTTCGCATGGCCTCAGCAGAGCCAGGACCGCTCTTGCGACCTGTGCCAGCTTGCCAAGGTTTCCGGCGCCCCCATCGCCAATGAGGGAACCCCTTTCCTGGTGATCCCCACCCTCACGGCGCGGCGCACGGAATCCGCCACCAACGGCACCCTGGGCAAGCCCGATCAGGAACTGCGCCCCGGCCTGGATCTGCGCTATTCCGGCAGGGCCATCACCGTGGACGGCACGTACCGCCCCGATTTCTCAGCGGTGGAAGCGGATATCGATCCCCTGAATATCAACAGTCGTTTCAAGTACCGGTACCCGGAAAAGCGGCCGTTCTTCCAGGAGGGCCTGGAAGTCTTTTCTGCCAGCGGCGCCCAGCAGCAGTTTTCCAGCCGCTCGCTGCTGGAACCGGAGTACGGGCTGAAGACGACGGGCCGGGCCACCTGGGGCAGCTGGGGCGCCCTGCAGGTGCAGGACAACGCGGGGGGCGCTTCCCTGGCTTCCGATGGCTTCCTCACGGACGGCCTGAAGACTCGCAACTTGGTCGCCGCCACGCGCATAGATACGGATAGCAAAGGCTCCAACCTCACACTCATGGGCACCGATGCCCTGCTGCTAGGGGGCGGCTCGAAATATACAGGCCGAAGCGGCGGGGTCTACCTGGATCAGCGCATCGGCGAACATTTCAAGGTGTCCGCCAGCCGGATTGAAAGCTGGGCGAACCTGCCCGATGGCAATCCCCCACCCACCACCTCGCATGGAAGCGCCACGGCCTGGAACGTGAACTGGAGCGAACGGATCTGGTGGGCCGGTACCTCGGGATCCGCCACGAGCCCTGATTTGGTGCTGGCCAACGGATTTGTGGACCTGGCGGGCTACAAGTCGAACTGGGCCGGAAGCGGTGTCAATTTCCGCAGCGCCAAGGCTTGGTGGTCCTATGTGGGCGGCGGCATCAATTTCAGCCGCTCGGACTGGTGGGATGGCAGTCCCATGTCGCGGCACGCCTTGGTGTACGCCAATCTTTCCACCAAGTTCCGGTTGAACCTCTTCGCCAACGTCAGTTTGCGAGGGCGGGAATGGGCCCAGGGGCGGGTGGTGGAGACCCGGTCTTTCTTCCTGAATGGCGGATACAACCGCTTCGCCTTCCTGCGCCCCTCCCTCTCTCTTTCCCATGGCCGGGTTCCGATCTATTCCACCGGCCTTCCAGCCGTGCGGGACTCCCGCACGCTGAATCTCAATGGAAATATCTCGGCCCTCTCCTATTCCATCCAGGGAAGCCACACCCAGCTGCGCGATGATGCCTCTGGCGGACTGATTCTTAGAGCCCAGCGGCTCTACACGAAAGTGGAATATTCCTTCCCGTTCGATACCTACCTCCGGGCCCAGGCCCAGCTCACCCGGTACGAAGCGCCCGGCCAGGAACCCACCCGCTCGCGCTACCTCCAGCTCCTGGCAGGCTGGCAGCCCAACGCCT